>JBAYCO010000033.1:0-15320 GCA_041668685.1 Victivallaceae bacterium
AATTCTCCGCTTCGACCATTGTTAGTTTCGCAGATCAAAGGGGTGGCTATAGTGATGCTACTGGCTTCAGCTATTCGGTGTCCCATAAACCCAATGTATACACAGCCTTTCGTCACGGCGGTAACGCTAACGTCGCCTGGGCTGACGGACACGCCGGCAGCGAACGCCCAGGATATATTGAAGATATTGAAAATGAGGAACTTATTGGAGGACTCGGTGAAAACGATGAGGACGACCGGCTGTACGACCCCGACTCCACGTATCCAGAAGAAGAAGGAGAGTGATGATGAAAAAAGTCTATGTTTTGATTCTGGTCGTGTTGGGCGTTGCCGCGTTGGGATCGTTGGGATATTCCTACTGGTTGGCGCCGAATCCGATGTCGAAATACCGGTTGAAAGCTTGTAAAGTTCCGGCGGAACGCCGGGGAGAGCTGGAAACGTTGATGGAGCATATAAAAAAGTGCAGCGAAACCGGACGCCTTTCCTCTTTGGAGAGCGACTTCACGATGAGCCGGAAAGATCGCAGGATTGCGAAGGTGCATGGCAGAGAAGATCCGGTTGAAATCGCCATGGAACTTCTGAAACGTTACGGCAACGAGCTCGACTGGGGCGTGTATGAAATGTACACCTATGATCACAATTCTCGGCGATTTGAGGTCAAGACGAAAAGCCGCAACGGCGATGTTGCTCTACGCTTCACTTTCCGGAAGCGCAAAAAGAAGTACAGTATCGTCGCGGTCACCAAAATTTAGTGGAGCCGTGAAATGGGATATTTTATCGGGGCGATTTTTTTTATGGTATACGTGCAAACCGCCGTCCTGTTTTCGGTGTTTTACCGCCGGCTGCGGCTGATCCTGATTGCCGGGACGGCTTTGGGCGTGTTGGCGTTTTATCAACGTGTGGCCCTGATGAACTTCGCGGTAGTGCAAAACGCGATGAACGACATGCAGACTTTGGTTTGGGTATGCACCCTGGCCATGAGCCAGTCGCTCATCGCGCTTTTATTCCTGACCGCGCGCCGGAAGCGCCAGGAGGAGGGCCGCGGAGTTCCTTTTTACATGTATCTTGCGCTGGCGCCGCCATTGCTCTTTCCGGTCGGCGTGCTGGGCGGGATGGTTTTTCTCTTCAATTCGGCCCTGGGGTGGAGTTTCCGAAACATGGCGCTCAGTTATGTTTTTGCGGTTTTCGCGCTGCTTGAACTGCTGGCGGAACTTTTTGTCGTATCGTGTCCCGCAAAGAAGGGACGGGAAGAAACAGTGGCGGGGATCTACCTGCTTACGGTTGTCGCCACGATGTTTTTGCCGCCGATACTATCCGGCGGGGCGAACACTGATTTTATCGGCCATGATTACAGCGCGGTATATCTGACTATACCCTGCGCGCTGATCATAATTGCAATTTCCATGCTGTTGAGCATTGGATTGCGGCAATACAAATTAAACAAAAACTGGAGATGTTTCGTTAATGAATTTTATGGTAAAAATACTGGCGCTGATATCTGACAGCCTGATGCTGCCGGGAACCTTGCTGCTCATATCCATGTTTATCTATTCGCTTTATCTGCTGGGCTGCTTTTTTTCCTTGTATGCCAGAGTATTGGGCAAACGTAAACTGGCGCGGGAACTCATGCGGAAACTCGACGCCGGGGAGGAAGTAAATTTCGACAATCTGCCGCGGAATGAATTTTCATTGAAATTACTTCAACTTTATCGGCTCGGCTGGCACGCGGTACGCTGTGAAAAAAAAATCGCGGATTTCAGCCACGAACAGAACTGGGACCTGTCCCGTTCCAAGTTCCTTATTAAAATAGGCCCGCTCATGGGGTTGATGCTGACCTTGATCCCCATGGGGCCGGCGCTCGTCGGGCTGGCTAACGGCGATATATCCTCGATGGCGCATAACCTGCATCTGGCTTTTACCACTACCGTCGTCGGGATATTCATCGGGGCGGTCGGACTGATCACTTACGAGATAAAAAACAACTGGTATCGCGAGGAACTGGTCATGCTGCAATACGCGCTTGACCTGCACCGCAAAGAGGGAGGCGACGATGAAAAATAACCGTTACCTGAGAGACGCCGCCCTGGATGAAGATATTAATCCGCTGGCGAGCCTGGCGAATCTTTTCGACGTCGCCATGGTTTTCGCGGTGGCGTTGATGGTGGCTTTCGCGGTGCGGATGAAAATGACCGAATTCCTGACCGGGCAAGACGCCACGTTCATCAAGAACGCGGGTAAGAAGGACATGGAAATAATAGTAAAAAAGAACAACAAGGTGACGCGCTACAAGGCATCGGAAAGTACCGGCAACGGCAAAGGACGCCGGGTCGGGGTCGCGTATCAGCTTGAGAACGGCGACGTCATATACGTCCCGGAAGGAACTGAAAACAAATGAAAAAGAAACTCTTTGCCGTCATTCTGCCGGCGGCGTTTATTCTTGCCGGGCTTCTGTATTGGGGTTTTGAAAAAACCATGTCCGCGACGCGGATCGGATTTATCAACTACGGGAATGATGTATTATCCGGGATGGCGGAGTCTGTCGCGGAGAACTCTTTTATCCAGATAAATAAAGTGCCGTGGGATGATAACAGCTCCCCCGATCTGTCAATATATAATATTCTCGTCGTCAACGGGATGGGCTTGCGCCTGACCCCGGAACAGAAAACTTTGATTACCTCCGCCGCCGCGAAAGGGATTCCCGTTTATGTCGGTTCGGCGACCAGCGTCGAAGTCGAACTGAGCACCTTGCCGATTGCCCGGATAAGAAAATTGCAGCAATATTATCGCGGCGGGAGTAAAGAGAATTTCAAGCGGATGCTCAACTATCTGCGGCGCGAAATCGACGGGAAAATATTTTTCGTCGATCCGGTCAAACCCCCGGTGGAACCTCCCGGCGACTGTTTCTATCACGTTGATACTGATAAAATATTTAAGGATTACGCTTCCTACCTGACTTACTACAAGGAAGCGAAACTTTATAAGCCGGGCGCCGCGCGGGTCTGTTATGCTACGGGTACCAAGGTCGGGGCCGCCAACCGGGGGCATGTCGATGACATTATCAGAAGCCTGGAAAAAGCCGGATTCAATGTGTTCCCGATAAGCGGGTGGGACAAATACGAGGAATTCGTAAGGGCCGTAAAACCGGATTTGCTTGTCGCCCGCACCGGAATGGGAACGCATCTTGAACTCTATAAAGAGCTCAATATTCCGGTATTTTGTCCGCTCAACGTCTCCAGGCCTTACGACGAATGGCTGAAGGATCAACGCGGTTTCGCGGGGGGACACCTTACTTGGCACATTGTCTGGCCGGAAATGGACGGACGCATCGTCCCGTATGCCCTGACCGCGCAGTTCCCTGATAAATACGGCTTCCATACTTATAAAGTTCTCCCTGAACGCCTGGAAAACTGGACGCGGCTCGTCAAAAAATATATTAATCTGCGCAAAAAGCCTAACTCTGAAAAAAAGCTGGTCATAATTTATTACAAAGGGCCGGGAGAAAACGCCTTGAGCGCCGGGGGCCTGGAAGTCGGGGAATCGCTGTTCAATGTGCTGAAAAACCTGAAAAAAGCCGGCTACAGGGTGGACAATCTGCCGGAAAACGCCGACAAACTGCTTGAAACCATCCAGAAATACGGAAAAGTCCTCGGGGCTTACGCCAAAGGGGCGATCAGCGATTTCCTGAAAAACGGCAAGCCGGAACTGGTTGCCGCCGAAGATTACGCAAGCTGGGCGAAAGCGGCGATGCCCGCCGACCTCTACGAGGAGCTCATCAAACGGTACGGCGAACCGCCCGGCGAATATTTTTCCGTTAAGAAAAACGGCAAAAAATATCTTGCTATCAGCCGCGTCCGTTTCGGCAATGTCGTCATTATGCCGCTGCCGATGGCCGGGACCGGGTCGGATACGTCCAAAATAGTCCATGGCGCTAAAACCGCGCCCCCGCACGCTTATATCGGGGTTTATCTCTGGGCGAGGTTCGGCTTCAAGGCGGACGCCCTGGTGCATTTCGGCACCCACGGCAGCGTTGAATTTACCCCGTGGAAACAAAATGCTTTATCCAGTTATGACTGGCCCGACATCCTGATGGGCTCGATACCGCACAGTTATATTTACATCATTAACAATATCGGGGAAGCGGTACTGGCCAAGCGCCGTTCCTATGCGACCATGGTGTCCCACCTTACCGCGCCGTTCATGAAGGCGGATATTTACGGCGACCTGCAAATACTGCACAAAAAGATCGAAGAATATGAAACGGTGGAAGAGCCGCAGCTCAAAGCCGCCTACAACCGGACCATTTGCAAACTGATACGCAAACTGAACCTGGAAAAAGACCTTAGTCTCCCGGAAGTGAAATGTCCGCTGCCGGATGAGCATATGGAGAAAGTCCACAATTACCTGCATGAACTTTCCGCCGCCAAGGTCAACCGGGGCCTCTACGTGCTCGACCGGCCCTATACCGGCGAAGAGGCTTCCGAAACGGCCCTTATGATGACTAATGACCCGGTGGCCAGGGCTTTCGCCGACCTTGACCACATAAAAGGCAAAATCAGCGGCAAACAACTTGACGACCTGCATTTTTTTCAGGTAAAATACCTGAAGAAAGCCAATACGATAATCAACACTATTCTGGAAAAGAACGCCGCCCCCGAGAGTTTCATTGACCCGGCCGACCTGCGGCGCTTAAAAAAATCGAAGGAATCCCGGACGCCGTCAAATGCGATGAACATGATGAATATGGCAAAGATGGCGCGCCGTATGAGGCAGGCAGGAACCAAATCCGGAACCGGAATGGGTTCCGGAACCGGTATGAGGCGCCGAATGACAATGCAGGCTCCGGCGGGAGAAAGAAAAGCCGGCCCGGAACAAATCGAGGAATTGCTTTTGGCGATGGCTGAATACCCGGAACGAATTGTTTTTATCAGCTCGCTTTCCGATCCCAAAAAGCTTGAAAACGCCCTTGCCATGACCAAGCTCCGGAACCGGATGAAAGAGCGCATGCTGGCCCGGAACCAGCCGGAACGCCGCGGCTTTCTCGCCATAGTGTCGGATAAAAATGTTCTGGCCCTGCTGGGAATAATGAAAGATCCGGCACATCGGAAAAGCGTTTTCGACAAACTTGCGGATCCCGGGTTCCGGGAAAAAATGCGAACGATTGAAAAAAAGGCGATGCAACGCCGGGCGGCGGAGATGAAAATGAAAATCGCCGGTCTGCAGAAACGCCGGGCTTTGCTGGAAAAGACAGGTATTCGCGATCCTGAAGCAATGAGAAAACGCCTTGACAAACTTAAAGAACTTGCCGCCGATTGTGAACTCGCCCTGGGAAAACGGAACCTGATTGCCGATGCGGGAAAAATTGAAGACTTGCTCCGGAAAACCAAAACAGCCACGACAAAACTTGAGAAAAAATACAAGGCATACCTCAACTCGGTTAAAGTGCTTTACGAGGCGCTTTCCAGCGTTAAAAAGTACAAAGCCGACCTGCTGTATTCCAGAAAGAGCGAAATTCTTTCTTTCCTCAACTCCCTGAAGGCCGGTTATACCGAGCCGTCCTCCGGCGGGGACCCGATAGTCAATCCGCGCAGTATTCCCACCGGACGCAACCTCTATCCGATAGATGCCCAGATGACCCCGACCAGGGAAGCATGGGATACGGGGAAACAGATGGCGCAATCCCTGATCGACATAACCCTGAAAAAAGAAGGCCGTTACCCCAAAAAAGTCGCCTTCACCCTGTGGGGAGGAGAATTTATCAGGACCTATGGAACCGCGCTCGCCCAGATATTTTATCTGCTTGGAGTAGAACCGGTATGGAATTCGCGCGGAGCGGTGGGAGATGTCAGGCTGATACCGATGGAAAAACTGAAACGCCCGAGAATCGACGTCGTCATGCAAACTTCCGGGCAGTTCCGCGACACCGCTCCGTCACGCATTTATTTGCTGGATAAAGCGGTCAGGCTGGCCGGGGAAGCCGACGATGACGGTAAATACGGTAATTATGTAAAAGAGGGTAACCGGGAAGCTGAAAAAATAATGCTCAAACATGGAGTGTCGCCGGTAAAAGCCAGAAAAATGGCGACCGCGAGAATATTCGGAGGCGCCAACGGCGCTTACGGAACCCACATAATGGGTTTGGTTGAATCCGGGGATAAATGGGAAAACGAAAAAGAAATCGCCGACCGTTACCTCAATAATATGGGCGCCGTCTATACCGAAGACAACTGGTGCGAATATGTCCCTGGACTGTTCGAGGGCGCTTTGCAGAACACGGATACGGTTGTCCATCCGCGTTCGTCCAATACCCACGGGCCGCTTTCCCTTGACCATTACTACGAGTTCATGGGCGGCATCAACCTGACTATCCGCAACGTCACCGGCCGTGATCCGGACGCCTATTTTCTGGATTTGCGCCAACCCGGCAAAGCGGTAATGCAGAATGCCCGCGAAGCGGCTATGATCGAAGCGCGTTCGACGGTACTCAATCCTAAATTCATCAAGGAAATGATGGAGGAAGGCCCGACCGGAGCGGGAACTTTTGCTGAAACCACCCGCAATATGTACGGTTGGGAGGTAATGAAGCCGGAAATGCTTGAAGACTATGTCTGGGAGGAGATGAAAAACGTCTACGTTGACGATTCGCTCAAACTCGGCGTCAAAGAGTATTTCGAAAAGAAAAACCCCTACGCGCTTCAGGAAATAACGGCGGTTATGCTCGAAACCATCAGGAAAGGATATTGGAAAGCCGATAAGAAAACCCAGAAACAGATCGCCGAACTGCATGCGGAGCTCGTCAAAAAATACCGGCCCGGCTGCAGCGGTTTCGTCTGCGATAACGCAAAACTTAGAAATATGATCTCTTCACTGCTCGGCGACAATACTAAGAAAAAATATAATTCAGCCCTGGACAAGACGCTCAATCCACCCGCTGAGAAAAAAGAAGAAGTCGAAGGAACTAAAATGGAAAAACAGGAGATAAAACCGGTATCCGCTAAAGATCTGGTCAAATCCAACCTGTTTGCGATAATAGTGGCGGTCGCGGTCATATTGCTGCTGGGAATAGCGATATTGATCGGCGCCCGTAAGAAAAACGTATAACCCGGAAAACAAAGGAAAAAACAGAAGGTGTCTGCGCCCCAAAAATCAGCTTATAATACAGCGCGAAAGACAATTCAGGCAATTTTTACGCTCGTTGAATTGCTCGTGGTGATAGTTGTCATTGCGATTCTCGCGGGAATGCTTTTGCCGGCCCTGGGACAGGCGAGAGAAAAAGGCAAAGGGATCAACTGTATCAATAACCTGAAACAGATCGGCACGGCGTCCATGCAATATCTGACTGATTTTGCTTATCATATGCCGGGTTATTCCACTTACAGCATGACCGGCGCCTGCCTGATGTGGATCGGCAGGCGAAACGATGAAAGATACGTTGATTTGAAAGAGGGAGTGATCGCCCCGTATATCGGGAAAAATCCTGAAGTCCTGGTTTGTCCCGGCTGGAGGGGAGAAGTCGATTCCGATCATCAGTATTATAAAGGCACCGGGTACGGGTATAGTATCTACGGAGCAGGTTCGCAGGAATATTTCGGCCCGGACGCTTCGTATTCCGCCAATACCGGCGCCGGCTGGAAAGACGGCATAGCTAAAAACCCGTCCCGAATTGTGGCGTTCGCGGATGCGATCGGAACCGGCTCCTCGAAGGGATTGGGAACGACTTTCCTTTACGCGCCTCTTAAGGTTCAGGACGGAGAGGAAAAAGATACTGCCGCCGACCATTCCAATAATATGCATTTCAGGCATAACAGACAGGCGGGAGTGCTTTGGCTGGACGGGCATGTAACCAGTGAAGGCATCTCTTTCCCCGGAAGTGATGCCGATCCCTGGTATATGGAGAACAATGTCGGCAACATCGGCGCAAAAGATAATAATCTTCTTTACAAGCCTTATCCGACCGCCGGAGGAGTAGACAGCTATGAATAAAAAAGTATGGCTGCCGCTCGCGTTTATTGTTACCGGGGCGCTCGTTTTCCTTTGTTGGCCCTCACCAACGCCGCTTGCCTATCAAACCCGATTATTAGGCAAGGATTCAACCGGAAAAATCATTAATTTTGTTGAAAAAGCATATCGGCAATACAGGGAAAGCGGCTCCGATTATAAAAAAGAAATGCTCAAAAAAACGGTTTGGATTGGCGACGAGGATCTAATTCGAGACTTTTTTTCTGAAATGAAAGCCATTGATGAACCGGATTTTCGAAAAGCGCGAGTATCATCACCGGTAAGCAGGCCATCTACTTATCTGGTCGATTTTAACGATAAGAAAACAAAAATACGTATCGTGGTAAATACTATCCGCAATAATCTTTTCTTAACGGAATGCAAACGGCAATCCGGACAGTGAAGAGATTTTTAAAATAAGGAAAATTGAAATGAAACACAAAACCCTGTTCGTGAGAACATCCCTGTTGGTTCTCGTCGCGTCCGTACTGATGACCGGCATCAATCTTTATGCCGCCGATAAAAAAGCGATCCTGCTGGCGGCGTTCGGAACCAGTTACTCAAAAGCCCGGCAGTCATACGACAACATTGAAAAAACGATAAAAAAAGAAAATCCCGGCGCCCCGGTTTACTGGGCTTTCACTTCCAATAAAGTACGCGCTATCCTGAAAAAAAGAGGCGTTAAAACCATGTCCGTACCGGAAGCCCTGGCCAAAATGCGCGCCGATGGCATAACGGAAGCGGTCGTTCAGTCCCTGCATGTGGTTCCCGGACTCGAATATAACCGGAAAATTCTTTCCAAACTGAATGATTTCCAGAAAGGGAAAAACCCGTTTGCTAAACTGGATCTGGGCAAACCGATGTTGTTTTCAGCGCAGTCGCTCGATGATTTCTGTGAAGCCATGTTTGCGATTATTCCCAAAGGCCACAAAAAGGGAGATGCGATATTGCTGATGGGACACAACAATCCTCTCGGCGGAACCGATCTTTTTTATATTGCCGCCGGTCTGGCGCTCAATAAACAGGATCCGAATATCTTTGTCGCCACCGTTGAAGGCAAACCGGATTTTCAGGATGCTGTGAAAGAATTGGAAAAGAATAAAGTCAGGAAAGTCTATCTGATGCCGATGATGGTCGTCGCCGGGGACCATGCGAACAACGACCTTGCCGGAGACGAGGCGGATTCATGGAAAAGCCAACTGGAAAAACGCGGTTTCACCTGTGTGCCGGTTCTCAAAGGGCTTGGAGAATATAATGAATTTGCCGAAATTTACGCGAAGCATCTCAAGGCGGCTATGAAAGACGGCGGCAAGTAACGGCAGAAAAGGCAAGAAATGAATACCTTGAAAATCTGGCTGACCGCTGGGATAATTATGCTGTCCGGCTTCTCGTTTGCGGAAGATAAAGACGATTCCGGCCGACACCTCTGTATCATTAAAGAAGACGCCAAAAGCCTTATTGTCCTCGACGCGGACGGGAAAAAAGTAAAACTTACTAAAAATCCCCGGCGGGTTGTAATCGGCTTTACTTCTTTAGTCAATCTCTGGTATTACGCGGGCGGCAAAGCGGTCGGCATTCCAAACAGCAGAAGCCGCGAAAATATTCAGGCGGAAGCCGTAAAAGCAGCCAGGATCGGGACTTTTTCCAATCTCAATATGGAAAAGATCATTTCCCTGAACCCGGATCTGGCGATCCTTTATGCTAATGTAAACAACCAGCGCGCCGCCAGGGATATTTTAGCTTCCAACAATACGGAAACCATCCTGCTCAGTTACCGCAACTACAGCGATTTTACCCGCATTCTGGATTTGTTTGTACGTCTGAACTCCGAGAATCCGGAAAAGGGAAAAGCCGCTTCTTTGATGGTGAAAAAAATCGACGCCATCATAGAAAAAACCGGGAAGCTTAAAAAACCCGGTTTCCTGAGCTTCCTGTTCAGCGGCAGCGGGCTTTCAGCGGAAACCAACCTGGCGAATACCGCCCATATGGCCATGCTGCTCGGCGGTAGAAACATTGTTACAGGTAAAAATGTGCCGAAAGGTTCCGGCCGGGTCAGTTTCAGTATGGAAAAAGTGATGATGGAAGATCCCGACATTATTCTGGTCACCACTATGGGGAACGGAAAAAAGCTTGCCGCTAAAATGAAAAAAAATCTTGCGAACGATCCGGTCTGGGCTTCCCTTAGCGCGGTCAAGGCCGGGCGGGTATATTTTCTGCCTAACGAATTATTCCTTTACCGGGCAAATGAAAAATACGCGGAGGCGTTTCTCACCCTCGCAAAACTTATGTATCCTGAAGAAAAATGGGATTGAAAAATGTTCTGCGGACTGAAAAATATAGAAAAAAAATATGGACGCTTGACTTTCCGGATAGTGGTTTTCGTTCTGCTTGCGGTTTTTGTACTTGCTTCATTTCTGTTCAGTCTGCGGAGCGGTTCGCTTAAGCTGGATTTTTCGGAAATTATCAATGCGCTCCTGGAGCCGCAGAGCGTTAATTACCGGATCATCTGGCTGATCCGTCTGCCGCGCAACCTGGCCGCGGCGCTGGTCGGCACATCCCTTGCCCTTGCCGGTGCGATCCTGCAGGGAATTATGCGCAATCCCCTGGCTTCTCCGGGGATCATCGGGGTCAGTTCGGGAGCCGGACTGGCGGCGGTAATCGTGATGCTGCTGGCGCCGCAATATTATTATTTGCTGGTGCCTGCGGCATTTCTGGGTGCGGTGGGAGCCTCATTACTGATTTTCGCGTTAGCCTGGGACCGGGGCCTGAACCCGTTACGCCTGATTCTTTCCGGGGTGGCGGTGTCAAGTATTTTCGGTGCCTTTATCAGCGCGTTGATGATTTTTTATTCGGACCGGTTGCACGGAGTAGTGGAATTCATGGTCGGCGGCCTGAACGCGCGTTCCTGGAAACATGTCAATATCCTGTGGCCTTACGCGACCGGCGGGATTATCGCTTCTCTTTTTATGTCAAGAAGCCTGAATATTCTGGTTCTGGGGGATGATGCCGCGATCGGGCTTGGCCTGCGGGTTGAACGCACCAGGATAATTTTTATCGCGATAAGCTCCCTGCTTGCCGCCGCGGCCGTTAGCGTTGCCGGGCTGTTGGGTTTTGTCGGCCTGGTGGCTCCGCATATGATGCGGATGATCATCGGTTCCGATCACCGCTTGTTATTTCCGGCTTCCGCGCTTTTCGGCGCGGGATTGCTGATGAGCTGTGATACGGTCGGCCGTATTGTAATGGATCCGGTTCAACTGCCGGTAGGAATTATTATGGCGATACTCGGAGCGCCGTTCTTCTTATATTTACTCAGAACCAAGATGAGAAATGCAACTAAAAGCTGAAAAAATCGAACTTGATTACGGCGGTGACCCGGTAATTACCGGCTTTTCCTTGAATGTGGCGGAAAAGAAAGTTGTAACCCTGATCGGAGCGAACGGTTCCGGCAAATCCACTATTCTCAAGGCTATGGGGCGGCTTCTCAAACCAAGCCATGGAGCGGTTTATCTGGACGGGAAAGAGCTCAGGTCTTATGACACGCGGCAATTAGCGTGTAAACTAGCCATGCTTCCACAGATGCATCACACTCCGCCGGAGCTTACGGTCAGGGATTTGGTTGCCTACGGAAGATTTCCGCACCGGAAAATGTTCCAGAGTTCCAGGCTTGAGGACAACGAAGCCATTGACCGGGCATTGTTTCTTGCCGGAACGGAGGAGCTTCAGAACCGCCGTGTTTCGACCCTCTCCGGCGGAGAACGGCAGCGTGCCTGGATTGCGCTGAATCTGGCCCAGGAGCCGAAAGTCCTGCTTCTCGATGAACCAACGACCTTCCTTGATATCTCCCACCAGTTTGACCTGCTTGAGCTGGTACGCGAAATGAATCACAATCTCGGTATCACCATCGTCATGGTATTGCATGACTTGAACCATGCTGCCCGTTATTCCGACAAAATAGTCGCCGTTAAGAACAAAGGAATTTACTGCTGCGGCGCCCCTGAGGAAGTAATAACAGAAGAGAATCTCAGGGAAATATTCAATATCAATGTCCGGATTATCAATGAGGATGGCATTCCTCATGTTATACCTACAGGTTCATGTAAAAAGCCCGCCAAACAAAACAAAGGAACATAAAATGAACACCGGGAAAAAAGCTCTGGTGGTTTGCACCAGGCGTTCAACCGGAAATACTTTGAAGGTTTTTTAGCTTATGAAAAAAAATGAATTGCTGGAACTGGTAAATAACAGTAAACGCCGTTTATCAGCGCCGTTGATGGGGTTTCCCGGCGCCGCTCTTACCGGGACTTCGATAAAAGGGAACTTATGTAACTCATCCGTGCAATTGAAGTCACTGCTTGCATTGGCTGATGAAGTAAAACCGGATATCATTTTTCCGATGATGGATTTGTCCATTGAGAGCGAAGCCCTGGGGTTGCCGGTTATTCTTCCAGAGAACGAATCTCCAAGCGTAGAAGAACATCCCGTCGCCAGCAGCGCTGATTTGGAAAAACTGAAAGCCTTTGATCTTGAATCTGGCAGAATCCGGGTGTTCCCGGAAGTAGTCACGAGCCTGAAAAAACACTGCGATGCCAAAATATGCGCTTATGTCTGCGGACCTTTCACCTTAGCGGGATTGTTGATGGGAGCCACGGAAATATTGATGGCGTCTTATGACGACGGGCAAAGCGTCAGGGAAATAACGTCTTTTTGCGAAGGCGTAATAAAAAGCTATTCCCAAGCCCTTGAAGCCGCCGGCGCCGATGCGATCTGTATCCTCGATCCCACTGCGGTAATGCTTTCTCCGGCCACTTTTGCGGAATTTGCCGGGGATTACGTCAAACCGCTTGTCGATGAGTTGAACGTACCGGTAATCCTGCACATCTGCGGCAATACGACGCATTTGATTGAACCGATGATCGATACTGGGGTCCACGGATTAAGCCTGGATATGGATGTAAACCTTGCGGAAATCATGCAAAGCGTACCGGAAAACGTCGTGGTTATGGGAAATATAGATTCCAAGAGCCTGATGCCCGTAGGTACCCCGGAAGAAGTTGCTGAAGCAACGGAAAACCTGATGGAGGCAACAACCGCATTCGCTAATTTTATCCCATCCACCGGATGCGACCTGCCACCGGAAACCCCATTGGAAAATATGATCGCTTTTTCAGAAACCGTTCGGCAGTGTTAAATAGTTGTATGAAGCAGATTTTTGATATTGACTTCTGATAACATTTTTTCCTTTGGGTATATTAGCATTATTTGCGACTTTTATCAAGAAAAATCGAACTTATTATCTTGGATCATGTTGAAATCTACATACTCATTCCGAATTCCTGATGATAATCCATTTCTTTGTCTATTTCTTTATCTTTGGTTGCTGTTTTTAAAAGCATCTCTTGAATTCTTTCGCAAAAATCCTGCAGGGAATTTATGATTGACTTGATTCTGTTTTGGGATTGTTGTTCATGGGGATTTTCGCTTAGCATTTCGGTTACGGATTTGCGGTCGCCTTTGCGCTTTTCTATTTCCCATAATTCGAGTTTGTTTTCGCAGAATATTTTGATTTCCTCCGTGCCACGTGTCCCGGCGACATACGCAATTTTCCGGTCGGCATAGCGAACCGAATGCCGGTCAAATCCGATAATCACGGAATGGCAGGTTGTTCCCTGGGATTTGTGGGAAGTGGATGCATAGCCGTAAGAAAACTTGCTGGTCGTTAATATTCGACCATCAGAAGAAATTATACGGCCTGATTTATCAAATCCCTTCACGGTGATGATTTCACCGTTTGAAAATTCGCCACTCGGATTTTTGCTGCCGGATTTCAGCATTATTCTGTCGCCAATTCCGATTTGAAGTGACTGTCTTTCAAAGACATCATATTGGGATAAGTTTTTTCGTAGAATCAGTTGTTCATTGCCGGAATTATCCTTGCACAATATCCCTTTATTATGGATTATTTTTTGAACCGTTAATGGATTTTCCTGCTGGTTTTTCCGGTAGTCCAGTATCATTCCGGCTTGATAGTTTTTGTATGTTTTCTTTTGCGCCGCCGTCCAGTTCAGGGGAACCAGTACCGGCATTTCTCTTTCACTGTTTATCAAGCCTCTTGCTTTAAGTTTTTCCCTTATCGTGCTTGAAACGGCATTATTTTCCCGGTGCGTCGGATTTACAACAATCACGGAATACCCGGCGTTAACGGCTTTCATATATTCTTCTGCCATCATTTCATGTCTGGCTTTGCCTTTGGCTTCAACAATAGCTTCCTGTTCATCCAAGCGAGAAAATGCCAGACTTATATTGCTATTCGATAAATCTTTTGCGACTTGCCGGTAAACTCCTCGCATCGCATCTTGTTTCTGGCGCATGACCTGTTTGATTTTTGTTCTTTCTATCGAGGAATATTTAAGCAGCATTCTGAAAGCGTCTCCGGCTTCTACGGAGGAATGTTGTCCGGGATCACCTACCAGCAATAATCGCGAATCAGATTGTTTTACCAGGTTCGCCAGAGAATGAAGTTGTTCTGTTGAAGCCAGTCCGGCTTCATCGAGAACGATTAGAGAACCTGGTCTTATTCTTAATTGTCTGCGTTCATTTAGAAGCAAATGTTGTAAAGAAATCGCATCTTCAAATGGTTGTGCGGTTTCCGATTGTTTATATATTTCTTTCAAAGCTCTGCCGTCTTTACGCAAAACATCCCTGGCACCGTTGGTAGGAGCGCACATGATTACCTCAATATCGTTTTCAATATTCGCCCTGACGATTTCGCTTACGGAAAATGTTTTGCCGGTTCCGGCTTTACCGACCAAAGCACAAAACTGGTCGGGACTGTCCAGCAGTTGTTTGACGGCTTCAGATTGTTCAGAGCTAAGTTTGGTAGAAAGTCTAAATCTGGAAAAAATATCTTTATCAAAAGCGTTTTTGCCGTCCTGAATATCTGACAAAAGTTCCTTTTCCCACTCCCAATGTTCCACGGATGCAAGTTCGTCCTCTACCGCAATTATTTTATTCTCGTCTAATTGTTTCTGAAGCTGAGCTTCAATATCCTCAAGCTCATATCCCTGTCCACATACGGAATTTAACACGGTTTCCTTGAAAGCATAATCCTTGATTACGCTCTGCCTTTCAAAGTGGTGTTCTTTGGCAAAAACCGTTGCGTTTTTCACGCTCTGGTTCCAATTATGAATTTTTCCTTTTACCTTACAGTCAACCTTATTCAAATTTTCGTTTGCGATATACTCCAGTTCTTTCTGCTGTTCTTCCGTCAAACCGTTCCATTGCTCATTTATTACTTGGGGAGTGGTAGTTTCATAAAGCGAACTGTTG
>JBAYCO010000034.1:0-14977 GCA_041668685.1 Victivallaceae bacterium
AAGGTTTCTATATCATCTGCAATATGCTTATCACCGAGGAATTCGACCGCAATCCGGTTGCCAGGCTTCTGGCGGGCAATATGATCAATTATGCGCTTCATAATCCAGTACCGTATTTTGATCGGGTCGGATTATTAAGTAACGTAAAGAATTCTATAACCGCAACTGTATTCAAGACAATGGGGATTGACTACGGAGAAATAAATTCCCCACAGGATGTCGCAAAATATCAGGCGATTGTCATTGACGGCGTAAAAACTTTGGATAAGGCCTATCTGGAGGCAGTAAAAAAAGAGGTTGCGAAGGGAGCGAGAGTACTGGTAAAAGGACTCGATCCGCAAAACAAAGCGGTATTCGAGAGCCTAACGGGGGTAAAACTGGAACTTAAACCATCTCAACTGCGTCATCCACAACTGGAACTGAAGGATTTCGACCCGGTTTTTTCGCAAATCTCGAACAGTAATCTGTACTGGTTCCTGAATGGTCGTCCGACCGATAAAATAGTAAAATGGGTATTCCCGTCTGGAACGCTCACGAATCCCGGAATTTCCGTACTTGCGGTTGAACCTGTAATAACGAAATATCTCAGGAACAGGGATCATCTGGAGATACTTTTAAGCGGCAGGGGAGAATGGCCACTGACAAAAATTAACAATCCGGGAGCTGGCATCATAAAGGTATCGAAAGGCAAAGGATTTTACCTGATAGACCAGACCCTGTGGGACGATTATTCAAAAAATCCGAAAATTCAGGACTATATCACCCGTCTTTTATCCGGTTTGAAGATCAATACCGAAAAAGCTGGGAAAAATCTGAACCTGTCTTCATTCAGATTCATTAATATTGCCTCGTACTGCAATCAAAAAAATACCCGGAGAATGTCTGTTCCCGTTGGTATTCAAGTATTCAGAAAGGATATCCCATATCAGATTGTGGTTCCCGGCAATGACAATCCAAATACATGTATATATGTGGGAAAATTGCCAAATGTCGGAGGAAAATTAGAAGTACCAATGCAGTTGAAAGGCATAAAAATAAATGCGAAACTCCGTCGGCTTTATTTTCTTCAAGCAACTTTCTGGAAACTGAAAAAAGGCGAAACGGTAGTGGAGTATGTTATTAATTACGCTGACGGAAACAAATTAAACGTACCGGTGAGATATGGCATCGATGCCGCAGACTGGTACGGATTTCCGCCTGCTGGTATGAAACCTAAAGTGTCATTTATCGGGAGGAGTCTCAAAACCGGCGAATCGGGTGTTCTTTATACCATGGATTGGAAAAATCCGTACCCCAATAAAGAAATAAAGAGTCTCGATATTATTAATCACGGCCAGCCGGCAGTTCTCTGGCTTGCCGGAATAACCGGGAGAAAATAAAGAAAATGAAAACTGTAATTATTTTTATTGCCGGGTTGTCGGTAACAGTATTGACGGCAACGGAACCGGTATTCAAATGCAACTTTGACGGTAATTGTGACTCAGTTAGCGGGAAAAGACATTGCCGCGGGAATTTTTCTAGGGCAAGCATTGCTTCCGACCCGGAAACGTTTAAAATATATACTCCCAACCAGCCACGGTTTATAAGGAGTGACAACGGTAAGGGGATTTTTATGGAACCGGAACGGACAAATATTTGTCTGTTTTCCGACTTTGAACTTTTCGGCAAGTTATCAGTCAGGAAGAACCTTCCTCTGTGGAAAGATAATTTCATCCGCAAGAACGGAGTGAAGATTGGTACTGTAACTTTGGATGAAACAATGAAAGTCTGCGGTAGATACAGCTTGGAGATAGCCCTTGAAACCGATATGGATACTTACGATAATGTTGTTTATCAAAGCGCAATAAAACATGAGCTTGGAAAACGATACACGACTTCCCTTTATTTGAAAACCGGGGAGAATTTTGAAAATTGCAAACCGAAAGTGTTTCTCCAGTTCTGGCTCAATAAGTTATCACGTTCAAAAGAATGGATTTTCCGCCCGGGTAGCACTGACTCTGGGAATATCCCCCGATGGCGGCGGTTTCAGACCAGTTATAACGGAAGGGGAAATGGGTATTACACCTTGTATTTTAATCTTTTTACCCGGCATTCCTTTCCGGCAAAAGGGGTTTTGTGGGTAGACGCGGTTCAAATCGAAGAGACGGAAAATTTTGCTTCTTCCTATATTCCGACAGGCAGGAAACCGGTAACCCGCCAGGGCGAGGTACTAAAATATTCGTCGTCGGGTAATTTGAATAAAGACAAGGGAAAGATTGTAATTTCGGTAAAATCATCTCCTTACGGAAATATCTGGAACGATTTTCTCCAGCATTATTTTTTTGATGAAGGTCATTTGGCAATATTCAAGGATTGTTTGAACAATATAGTGTTCAGCGACGGCAAAAATAAAGTCAAACTTAAATGTGATCAGTTTGTAAAAACCGAATTTTATAAAATTACTGCCCATTGGGATAAACGAAAATTAAATGTTGCAGTAAAAGGTGAAACCAACGAAAAGAATCGTAATACTGCAGAATTCAACTTGAATGAATGGATGTATGTCGGTAGCGACTCGGACGGGCATTTCCAAGCGGATGGAATTATAGATTATATTGAGATCAGTCAATAAATAACTCTGAAACATGCGAAGTATTAACAAATGAAAACCATAATCACTAATCGCCTCACGGCACAATATCAACGCTTTGATAAAACACGAAAACTTTTTGTTATGCCAATAATAAAATGGCAGTACCGGCAAGGACGTATTGACGGAGACCGCATAAAGTCACTTCCTCAGAAAGGCTGGAAAAAGCTGAATTTATCTGATTCCTGGGGTGGGGATCGCATTGACGTTCTTTTCAGATCTGAAATTATCGTACCGAATGAATTTGACGGGCTTTCTGTCTATATGGATATCTGCCTGGGCGCCGAGGCACTCCTTTTTGTCAACGGCAAAGCGGTTCTTGGGATATCGCCTCTACACAAAGAACACCTGCTTTGGCAACGCGCGACTGCCGGCAAAAAAATCGACTTTCTACTTGAAGCTCACAGCGGTTGGAACCATCCGCGCTGGGCGAGACCGCATGAATGGAACGGCGGATTCCATATATTTGAAAAATGTGAAATTTACTGTATCGACTCCCGAATAGATCGGATTTGTCATTGGGTTGAAATAATTAGCGAACTTGTCGAAGCGGATATGATATCCCGGGGCAAAGCAGAAGATTTTTTAAGTCTTTTAAATGGTCTTCCCACCTCTTGCTGTAGTCAGGATAAAATATTTTTAGAGACATATAAAACACTGGAGGAATATTTTGCCGGGCTGAATGTTACTTTTGAGAAACCGGTCAAATATTGCGGTCATTCTCACCTGGACATCGCCTACCTTTGGGCAAAAGATGAAACTGTAAGAAAAAACGCCCGCACGTTGCTCAATACTTGCCGTAAAATTAACGAATACAAAGATTTCAAATTCACTTGTTCACAAGCGTATCTTTACGACAAGATGAAACGCAATTATCCGGAAATCTTTAAAATGATAAAAAAAGCAGTGGCAACGGGAAAACTAGAGCCCGTTGGCGGGATGTGGGTGGAAGCAGATATGAATCTCGTGTGCGGCGAATCCATAGTTCGGCAAATACTCTATGGAAAAAAGTTTTTCCGGGAAGAATTCGATACCGATTCGCAAATCATGTGGTTACCGGACGTATTCGGTTTCGGAAAGATACTGCCTCAGATAATGAAACTTTCCGGGTTTAAATATTTTTTCACAGCTAAACTCAATTTTGCTTATCCAAAATTATTTCCGTTCAATATCTTTAAATGGAGAAGTTCTGACGGGAGTGAAATTGTCGGATATCTTCTTGCTGAACATTATAATGATGATTTGACTCTCCCCAAAATTAAACGCTGGCTTGAACATTATAATCCGCCTCATAAAGATGATGCTATGCTTTTTCTTTACGGTCATGGTGATGGTGGTCAGGGAGTGACTCGTGAAATGCTTGAAAAAGCAAAAGTCATAAGATCTATTTCAGGCAAGAAATGTTTTGAACCGGTAACAGTCGGTAAATTTGCGGAAGATATTGATCTCAAAGGGATACCGGTCTGGACGGATGAAATTTATTTTAACGCTCACCAGGGAACCTACACGACAAGCGCTTTAAATAAAAAATATAACCGTCGGGCGGAAGAACAGTTGAAAAAACTTGAATTGCTCGCAGTACTTGCCGCCAAACCGGGAATTTGTACAAAACTCGAAGCGTTGTGGAAACAGATTCTGACGGAACAGTTCCATGATATTCTGCCCGGAACCTGCATTGACAAAGCATATAATGATTCACTGCGGGTTTATAACTCGTTCTTTGAGAAAATGGAATCATTGCTGTCCCAAATTTACAATGATATTTTTCCGGAAACAAACCCCGAAAATATTGTATTCTTCAATCCGCTTTCGTTTTCCAGGACGGATTATGCTGTGGTCAGGGATCATGATAATTTCCTTAAAGACAAAGTTAAATCCGGGATGCGGCTTATTGATGAGGACGGTAAAACCAGAGATATTCAGCTCTCGGACAACAATATTCTTATTGATATCTCCGGACTCAGCGAATTTAAAGCAACAACATGGCGGTTTACAACAAAAAAATCATCCGGTTCCGGGAACAAGCCTTTTAATATGACGTCAAAATCTATTGAAACTCCTTTTTACGAGGTTAAATTTAATGAGATTGGGGAGTTGATTTCTCTTTTTTCTCTTGACTTGCAAAGAGAAATGCTCTCTGCACCATCCAATAAGTTTCTAATATTTGCCGACGAGGATTCTTTTTTCTCCGCCTGGGACATATTTCCCGACTACAATAATCATATTGTCAACAACTGGCAGCAGGTTAAATGGCAGATTGCCGAGACCGGCCCACTACGGTGTACCTATTTTTCTGAAAAAGCCGTCAGTAATAGCCGGATAATGCAACAGATCCATTTTTATCGGGATTTCCGGCGAATCGACTTCGAAACCATTGTTGACTGGCGCGAAGACGCTAAATTTCTGAAAGTAGGATTTTTCCCCGATATACCTGCGGACATTGTCAGAACCGAATCGCAGTTTGGTTTCATAGAAAGAAAGTTAAATCCCGAAACAGATTGGGAGAAAGCTAAATTTGAAGTTCCGCATTACCGGTGGGCGGATATTTCCTGTAAGGAATTTGGGGCGTCTCTTATGAATAACTGTAAATACGGTATTGATTTTGCGAAAAATCAATTGCGGCTTTCACTGCTCAGGGCGCCGCATTTTCCCAACCCGCGGATCGACCGGGGACGGCATTCGTTTACCTACTCGTTTTTCGTACACCCAAGTTCATTCGAAGAAAGTAGTGTCGTAGAAAGCGCAATGGAACTGAATATACCGGTTATATCCCTGCCGGGACGAAAAAATGAAAATATACGGAAAATAAAATTAACCGGTAAGGTAATAATTGACTGCATTAAAAAGAGTGAAATCGGTAATCATTGGATTATCAGACTCTATGAGCCATATATGCAGAATGGAAAAGCAATGCTGGAAATTGAAGGCATTAAGGAAGTATGGGAAACCGATCTTTTGGAAAATAAGTTAAATGCAATCCCCGTATCATCCGGCAAGTTCAGTTTCAAATACAGAAAGGGAGAAATAAAAACTTTTTTAATCATTGATTAATTTCAATTGATGAAAAATGTAAACAATGACAAATTAATGGAGGAATCAATGAGGAATTGATAAATTAATGTAAATTTGGTGTCCTGTACAGACATTTAGATTTTATTATACGGAAATAAAAATATTAAGATTCAGAAAATATTGCCCGTTATTGAGACGTGTTTCTGTAATCGCATATAACATTTTGTAATTAATGTATTTAACAAAAGAGGTAATAAAATTATATTATGAAAAAAATAAAAACATCTGTTATTGGGCTCGGTCATGCTGCAGAAGTGTTTCACATGCCGGGACTTTCACGTTTTGACGACATTGAATTGAGTATTTGTGATTCGAATCAGGAAAGGTTGACCACAGTTGGAGCAAAATTCGGAATTCCATCAAATCGACACTACTTGAACTATAAAGAAATGTTAAAAAATGAAGAACCGGAGGCTGTCCTTGTATTATTGCCTCAATACAAGGATCTCCGGAGTACCGCTCATGCTAATTACAATCCGGAAATATATTTAAATATCGTTAAAGATGTTATATCACAAGAAAAGGCTGTCATGGTAGAAAAACCTCTAGCTATGACTCTTGAACATGCTCAGGAACTTGCAAATGCGGCGCGAAAAGCCGGGGTAATAAGTATGGTCAGTGTTAATCGTCGCTTCAATCCATTGGTACAATACTGCCGCAAAGAAGTCCTAAAATGTAGTCCGATACTTAATGTGAATTGCAATTTTTATAAAGGATTTGGTCCAAAGATGGCTTTTAAAGGTTGTATTGAATGGCTCACCGGTGATATGATTCACGCACTTGATTTGATGCGTTATCTCATCGGTGGAGAAATAATAGAATTTTATCCATCCTTGGCCAAAACTGCAGATGATGAGGAAGTCTCGGCATTTTATGCCCTTGCAGCCGTAAGTAATGGCGCTACCGGGATTTTCTCCAGTAATATCCGAGTCGGCGGTAGGGTCCAGGAATGGCAGATTCACGGAGATGGAATTTCGTGTTATATTAGAGAATCATTTACTCCTTACGACCAAAAAGAAACCGGAATGCATACTGATGCAGTAATTATCCGACGGGATCAGAAAGACGTTGAAATGATTAAAGACATCGATTTGGTTCCAAATGAATTTGCAGTTTACGCCGGATTTACAGCAGCAGATCGTTATTTTATTGATTGCGTTAAATCCGGGACGATGCCGCATTGCAGTTTTGAGGACGGAAAGAATACTGTTTACTACTGTAATAAAATAATCACAAGCAGGTTAAAAAGTATAAAATTGCGATAATATAGCAGTAGGTAAATTGGAAAACTTATGAAACAAATCTGATTTTTTATCTAAATGAACTGATTTCAAAACTTCAGGCACACGTCAATCGTTATAAAGGCATTGCGAACCATCCTTAAAGGGTTTTGGAACCAGTTCTAAATATTTCCAATGAACAGGTCAAAGTAAAAAGACCTGAGTTATATTGGTTAATTGACTTCTAACAGGCTATTGTGGGTGGTTTTAATAATGCCTGTTTCGGTGTAAGACTGATGAAAATGGTGTGCGTCCCGGCCATTGAGTCGGTCATGTATAAATGTGAAGCGGCTCTACTTGACAAATAATTGTACTCGTAGCAGTTCGTTATACTAGCAAAATTAAAAAATCCTGAAAAGTATATTAATATAATTCAGTTTGAAAATACCGTCAATCACAAAATTAATATTATGAAAGTTAGAATTAAAAAATTAATATTATGTATAGCTTCGTTGTTTTGTTTTGAATGGGCTGTCTTTGCGGAAACTGTTGTTAACAATATGTTAAAAGCATATGGGAACGGGAATTATACTGAGGCGCGGAGGTTGGCGGAAAAAGTTCCCGGCAAACCGAAGGCGCAGTTGGTTAAGGCTCTCTGTATTGTCTTTGACCCGGTAAAACAGGATATGGACAGAGGGTTGATAGCGTTAAAAACCTTATATCAGGACGAAGATTTGCCGATTCAAGTATGGAGTCAAGCAGCGCTAACTTACGGCCGGATAGCGCAATTGGTTCAATTCCGTGAAGAATTTTATGGAAACTTAGCTTCTGAAATAAATACTGATGAAATTTTTCAAAAAATTATTAATAAATTACCGACATCATGCGAGGCATGTACCGCCTTACTTTTTTCCTTGACCGGTAAGTTTCACTCTTCCGACCCCCGTAATATTAATGATGCCTTCATTCGCCTGGAAAATTTTTGCCGTGATTTTAAAGGGAAATCTCAATATCTTGTTCCTGTTCATCTATTTGCCGAACAAAAATATATTACCGCCGGAAAAGATTATTCTTCTGCGGTCAGACATCTGGAAATGGCCTATAAGGCCGGTATCGCAAATCCCAGAAACGCGGAAATTATCTTATATCGAATTGGCCGTATCTACGATCAAAAGTTAAAAAAACGGGAAAAGGCGACTGCATATTATAATGAGTTTCTGAAAAAATATCCTGGGTCGAGTTGCGTGTTTGTGGTAAGGAGATTTCTGGAAGCTCCCAAAGCTCAAACCAAAGAGATTACAAATGGACAAAAAAAATAAAAACAGCAAAAATCAGTTTCAGAAATTTGGTTTGTTTATGGCCGGATTCTTCTATCTGGTTTCTGTTATTGCCGTGTATGTGAACAGCTCGGGAGAAAAGCTTCTGGACCCGTCATTAAAAACTATCACTTTTGCTCATTGGAATTTAGAAGACGGTTTTCGGGAAGGATATGATGAAGCAATAAAAATGTTTGAGGAGTATAAGGCCAGCCAGGGAGAAAAGGTAAAGGTTATTCAGACAACCGTCCCGTGGCGCGGTTATCCGCAATGGTTTTTAACGCAGCTTATTGGCGGAGAACCTGCGGATATTCTCAAATTACAGGGAACTGATGAATTATATAATCAATATTTTATCCCGCTTTCACCATACATCAGTCAACCTAACCCTTTTAACAAAGGTACTCCATTTGAAAAAATCCCTTGGAAAGACACCTTTCATGATAACATGAAAAGTGCATTAAACTCAAAATACGGCGAATATTACGGAATTGGCGCATATTCCTCCGTTTTTCGGATATATGTTAATATGGAACTCCTGAAGAATGCCGCCGGAACTGATAAATTGCCGCAAACTCTTAGCGAATGGTTTGCTGCCTGTGAAAAACTCAAAGAATATGGTGAGAAAACAGGAGAACCGATAATACCAATCGGGGTAAGAGGATTTGATAAGGCTACATTAAACTATCTTTTTGTATATTATTTTTCTCAAATGAACAGCGATATTAACGATAACATTTCAGAAGCTTGTTACCCTTATGTTACTTCTGCTGAAATACTTGATGCGTTAAAGAATGGCAAACTTGATTACGAGAAAATTATTACAGCCGTAGATATTGTAAAAAAAATAGGCCGGTATTTTGGAAAAGGATTCATGGCAACTGATCTGGAGCAAACCAAGTTTTTGTTTTTTGCTGGCAGGGTAGGTTTTTTCCCGGAAGGTACTTGGAACGCCTATTCAATGGTCAAAAACGCACCTTTTAAAGTAGGGATAATGGAGTTCCCAACAGTCGGCGTGAACAGTCCCTATGCCAAATATTTTGCAGGACGGACGACAGAACAAGGCCTTGGCGTGGCTGGTCTGTTTGGTATTCCCAAAGCTTCAAAAAATTTTGACTTGGCATTGGAATTCCTTCTGTTTACCACCTCTTGGAAAATAAACCAAATGATTATGGTTGATTACTGTAAATGGCTGCCTGCCGTTAAAAAAGCAAATTATAAAGGGATTCTCAAATACTGTAAACCGCAAATTGGTTCAGGCAGGCGAATGGTTGAACCGCCTTTTTGGGTTTCAAGCGGCTCACAGCGTAGGATGCTGGAAAGCTTGGAAATGATTATTATCAAGGATAAAGAGGCGGAAAAAACTTTCTGGAATGATTTTATAAATAAGGTACCATTGGAAATAGAGGAATGCCGGGAAGTTCTTCTCGCCAGTCAGAGGACTCTGCTGGAACTTGAAAAACAACGCTCCTCAATAACCCTGGATGGATTAAGAACAGATATTCATCCTGTTTACAAACAGCGTCTTGATATTCGCTATGAATTAATACAGGAGACTCTGATTTCCAGCTACAATAATATTTATAATTTCCGGAAACTTATTAATATTTTGAATGAGTTAAAAACCAAGGATAGTAAGTAAAATGGCAGTCAACATAAGCATTAAAAAACTCAAATTTTACTGGCCGGTTTATTTTCTGGTAGCAATTCCGCTGACGCTGGTACTGATTTTCAACTATTATCCGATATTTAATGGATTTATCCATATCTTTTACCGTTGGGACGGAAATATGATTGAGGAATTCACCGGTCTTGACAATCTGCACAAGCTAATGTATGACACCGAGTTGTGGCGGGCTTTCGGGGTTGTCAGCATTTTCATTGTCGCTAATATTTTCAAAATGATTATTCCTATTCTTTCAGCAGTAATATTACATCATATTATCAATGATCGCGCCAGCTACATTTATCGGGTAATGTTTGTTATTCCTATGGTGGTACCGGCAATGGTTTTTTTTCTGATGTGGAAATACTTTTACGAACCGAATACAGGGGTTTTAAACGAGGTTTTACGGGTCTTTGGGTTGCTTAGCCCAACCGAGATTGTCCAATGGCTGTCAAATGAAGCGCTGGTAATTCCGTCATTGGTTTTTGCAGGATTCCCCTGGGTGGGGGCTTTTGGGGTGCTGATCTATTTAGCTGGCCTTCAGAATATTCCGGAGGAAATCTATGAGGCGGCAGAGATAGATGGGGCGGGAGCATTTAGTATTTTCAGGAAAATAGAACTGCCGCTGATTATGACTCAAGTACGAATCAATTTGGTATTGATGATTATCAATACTGTTCAGCAATGGCAGAATGTTTATCTGTTTGTCGGCGAATCCGGCGGCCCCAATGGTATTGCCACGGTTCCTGGCTTGCTGGTGTTCAGGGAGGCCTTCAGCCGAGGGTATTTTGGCTATGGCTGTGCAGTCGGGCTCTTGCTGTTCCTGGTTACACTGGCTCTGACTTTCTTCAACAATAAATTCGTAAGAACGCAAAAATAATGGAATTATAAAAATGGCCAGACGAGTTAAATCGAAATTTGCTGAATTTTTCAAACACGGATTTTTGTGGGTGGTTTTTTTCTTCACGTTTCTGCCGCTCTACCTGATGCTGAATATATCACTAAAGGACAACCAGCAGTTCGCGCGCAATCCATGGTTGCCGGAAGCGCCTTTTCACTGGGAGAATTTCGCGGTCGGCTGGGCTCATATCGGGGACAAAATCTTCAACACCACGTTTATCGCGTTCACTACCACAATTTTGGCGATAGTGCTTGCGGTGATCGGGGCGTTTTTCTTCGCCCGTTACAAAGCTCCTGGTTCAAAGGTATTGTTTTTCGTGTTTATGCTGCTGATGATGTATCCCGGCGTGGTGAATATGGTGCCGACTTTTAAGCTGATCTGTTCGCTGGGAATGTACAATTCCCACTGGGCACTGATCATCACGGGAATCGCCAGCGCTCAGGCGTTCACTATATACGTACTACGAAATTTTATCGAGGATATACCTCAGGATCTGTTCGAGGCGATCGAAATCGACGGCGGTTCGGTAATGCACCAAATATGGCATGTGGTCATACCGATGTCCATGCCGATTATCGGCACGCTGGCGATCCTGCGGATTATCGGGGTATGGAACAACTTTGTCGGTCCGTTGCTGTATCTACGTGACAGCAAACTGCAGGTAATTGCGGTGGCGCTGCTCCATCTGGAAGGCGAATACACCAAGAACTGGGGCGAATTGATGGCCGGTTATACTATCGCGTCAATTCCGCTTATAATTATATTTATATTCTGCATGCGGCTCTTTGTCAAAGGCCTCTCCGCGGGAGCAATAAAAGGATAAAAAAAGGAAAGTTTGTATGAAATTCGGAACTGCGGTCAGGGATATTACACCGAAAGAGCCGGTATGGCTGCACGGCTACAGTACGCGCGAGCGAAAATCGGAAGGAATAAGCGAAGCGCTGGAAATGGCTTGTCTGGCGCTTGCTGATAAGGACAAAACGGTATTGATTTTTACCTTTGACCTGATCGGGATAAGATATCAGGATTGCCGGAAAATATATGAAACCCTTGAAAACGCGGTCGGCATCGGTTTCCCGGATATAATGCTGTCTTGTTCCCATACGCATTTCGCGCCGGCCCTTCATCCATACGATTCGGCGTTCGCCTCCGTTGGTTTCCCGGAGCCGGAAGAAAGTTTTGTGGAGGATTTTTATATTAAGATCGTGGAGGCGGCGAAAGAAAGTCTCCGCAATCTGCGCGACGGAGTTCTTGAAACCGCGCGGATAAAAGTCCCGCAGTTGTTGTTCAACCGCCGGACGATCAGAAACGACGGTCAGCTTAAAAACAATTATATTTATCCTGAAAATCCCGGGGATTACAATTTCGGCAAAGTGGACGATGAACTTACCGTCCTCAGGTTTAAAGACAATTACGGGAACATCGGCGCCGTACTGGCCAATTTCGGCTGTCATCCGGTTACGGGGGGAGAAGAACGGGAAGTGGCGCATTATCGCGTTTCCTCCGATTATCCTCACTATCTGCGGAAAAAGATCAGCGCCACCTGCAAATGTCCCGCGTTTTTCACGCTCGGAGGCGCTGGAGACGCTGTCCCGCTCAGGCGTTACGGGAAATCCCGGGAGCGGATCGGGGGAATATTGGGAGAAAGCATTCTCCATAGTGAACCGCTGTTTGTCAGAGACCCCGGTTCCGGACTGCTTACCGCTTCCGTCGAACATCGCGCGTCCGTAATGACGAAGTTTGAACCTGCGACGGCTAAAAAAGAATATGAGGAAGCGCGCCGGGCTTCACTGGCGAAACCGGTTGCGGGCGGCGCGGACAGCAGGAAGAATGCGGAATTGCTGATGACCGATCCTTACGTCCTGAAGGCAACGGCTTACGAACGGGTACAGGCGTATCCCGACAATTGCTTTGATATTCCGTTGCAGTTTATCAAGATCGGGAAAACGGTGCTGGTATCCTGGCCTTTTGAGATCGCGTCCGAACTAACGACGAAGTTAAAAATCGAATATCCCAACTGCGTTCCGGTCAGTTGCTGCGGCGGATATCAGGGATATTTGTTTCCGACCCACGAATTCAGGAAGGGGGGGTATGAAGTCAGTTTCATGACCTGCCATTTTGAAAAGACAACCGCCGAAGCTCTTCTGGGAAAAAGCCTGGATTGGCTTAATAAATATTGTTAAGGAGAATGCAAAAATGACGGATAAACTGGCGTTTGAAGGCGGCCCGGCAACAAGGTCGAAAGCCCTGCCGCCGCAATTCATTGGCGCGAACTTAATTGGCGAAGAAGAAAAGAAACTGGTGAGCGAAGCGATTGACAATCAATCGCTATTTAGACATTACGGCAAACGGAAACCGCATTTTGCGGATGATTTTGAAAACGAATTCGCCGAATTCATCGGCTCGAAATACGTTTTGGGGACGGCTACCGGCTCCGGTGCGTATTTCTGTGCTGCAAAGGCCCTGGGCATCGGTCCCGGCGATGAAGTGATAATTCCGGCGTTTGGCTGGATAACCGACTACAATATGGTCGAGTTTTGCGGGGCAACTCCGGTAATTGCGGAGATTAACACCAGTATGAATCTTTCGCCTGAAAGTTTTGAGCGGTGCATAACGAAAAAAACCAAAGCCGTTATTGTGATTCATTACCAGGGCGCGGCTTCGCGCCTCGATGAGATCGTCGGAATTGCCCATAGACATAATATCATAGTAATTGAAGATGTTGCCCAGGCCTGTGGTGGCAGCTTTAACGGACACAAGCTCGGTTCTTTTGGAGATGTGGCCTGTTTCAGTCTTCAAAACAACAAAGTGATCACCAGCGGCGATGGCGGCATATTTATAACTAATGACCAGAAAATCTATGAACTTGCGGTACGGTATCACGACCTCGGCCTTCTGCGCCCGAAATTCGAGGAAAAACTGGAGGTTCCAGTTATAACCGAACCCGTCTGCGGACTGCAGTGGCGGATGGGGGAAATGGCGGCTGCCGTCGCCCTTGCCCAATTACGGAAGCTGCCGTGGATCACGGAACAGTGCCGCCGCAATTCAAGGCGGCTTAAAAATTCATTCCGGGATGAATTTCCCGGTCTAAAATTCAGGGATGTCAAAGATGAAGATGATATTGGTATCGTAGTTATATTCGATTTACTGAACAAGGCCAATGTTGAATTTTTCAGGAAATGCATTGAAGCGGAGGGTCTCGTTTACGGGCCGACTTCAGGCTGTCAGCCGTTTTCCCGGCTCGCGCCGGTCGCCGCTGATCTGAAACGCCGCAACTATTGGCCGGAAGCCCTGAAACATGCGGAAAAACTCGACGCCCGTACCGCCAAGCTTGCAATACTTCCCGTTTACACGGAAAGGGACGTTGCCGACATAGCCGCTGGGACAATAAAAATCTTGAAAGTGATGCAGGAAAGAAACATGCTGAAATTTTAATACGTGGAAGGCTTCCATCTTGAAATAATTAATGTATGTCGGCAATTTAGAAAAGGAGAGAATTGTGGATTTTTATAAAGTAATGAAGAAGTGTAAGAGTGTTTAACAATAAAATCGTCTCCGGGGATATATTGGAAAAGGTAATGAACACTGCCGGAATAGCGCCGAACGGAAACAACCGCCAACCCTTACATTATAAAGAGTCGTGCGAAATACAGGATTTCGCACTTAAGTAATCAGTAATCTAGATACATCATAATAAAAGGAGAATTCTGGTATGTCTAAATATATCAATGTTGCATCGGTAATGTTCGATAGAGCACTTCTTAGGGAACCTAAGCGCGAGACGATTTTAAAATGGTCAAAAAATGTATTGACTTCACTGGAAGGCTATGGACTTGATCTCATAGTTTTTTCCGAAGCCATGATATACGCTCAAACTTTGAAACAGGCCGAGAAATTGGATAAGCCCGGCAAACTCTTGAATATTTATATGGCTTTCGCCAAGAAAGAAAAATGTCATGTAGTGGGGGCTTTTAGGTGTACAAAAAATGGAAAAATCTATAATTCTCTGGCCTACATTGGCCCAGACGGTTCTTTATTGAACGCATATCACAAGGTAAATATCACAATTGGAGCTATAGAAAAAGGAGAGACATCAGGAAGTTCCGCAGTTGTTGTAGACACAGATATCGGTCGCTTGGGAGGTATTATCTGCTTTGACCTGAACTTTGAGTA
>JBAYCO010000035.1:0-14846 GCA_041668685.1 Victivallaceae bacterium
GCCTGTATAAGAAATATTGCAAATGCGGTCGGGGACCTTAAGCTGGCGAAACATTATGAGATACTCACCCGGAACCGAAAAAAATATTTGAATGATAACTTCTGGTGCGAAAGGAACGGCTTTTATTATGACGCCTTCTTAGACGGTAATTTTACCGGCTGTAAAACCGTCGCGTCTTTCTGGCCCCTGTTGGCTGCCGCCTCCTCCGAGCAACAGGCGGAAAGCTTAATCAGGCATTTGACCGATCCGGGAGAATTTAACCGTCCGCATCCGGTACCCGCGCTCTCCTGCGACAACCCCAATTATCAGGATGACGGCGGTTATTGGCAAGGCGGAGTATGGGCGCCTGCAAATTATATGATCGTTCGCGGTTTGGCCATATACGGCCGAAACTGCCTCGCCAGGAATATAGCCTTAAAACATTTGAGGCATATGCATAACGTATGGAAAAATTTTTCACCGAATACTATTTGGGAATGTTATTCTCCGGAAAAATCAGGCCCGGCGTTTAAAAAAGATAAAAAAATTGTACGCAAAGATTTTGTCGGCTGGAGCGGGCTGGGGCCGATTGCAATGTTAATTGAAAACATCCTTGGAACAAGGATTGACTATCCAAACCGAAAAATTACCTGGATTAGTGATAATATCCGGGAACACGGCATCAGGAATTTACCTTTTGGCCCATATCGGATTTCTCTGCTGGCCAAAGAAAGAAAAAGCAAACATGATATCCCTGCGATAACAACGGCAGGCAATTGTAAATTTGAATTGGAATTTTTGCCCTTGGAACCGGAAACAAACTTTGAGCAAAGTCTCTCAAAGGAAACATTGAAAGCGGTTTTACAGTAGAAACATGCAGCGTTAATTATTTCAAGCGCTGCAGGATTGCGCGGAGGTGATTGTAGAAATTTTCCACCGAACGGATGTTGACGCATTCCGCCGGAGAATGGGGATCTATAATGGTCGGGCCTAATGAAACCATATCCAGTTTGGGATTCAGCGAACTGATTATGCCGCACTCAAGTCCGGCATGAATGACTTTTTTATCGGCTTTTTTCCCGGCTTCCTCATAGATTTCGGAAACAATCGTGACGATTTCCGAATCATGATTCGGGGCCCAGCCGGGATATTCGCTTTCGACATATGACAACGCCCCGGCATTATCGAACAAATCGCTTATTTGATTGGTCAACTCCTCAAGGTCGTCCGCGTAAAAACTGCGCTGGGAATTTTTCACCCTGAGTTTATTCATTGAGGCTTCCAGTACCGCCAGGTTATTCGAAGTCTTGACTATCCCCGGCATGCTTCTGCTCATGGCGACAACCCCGTGAGGACATTCGGCCAATGCGTTAAGAACTTTTTTTGAGAACGCTTCAGTCCAGACCTTGGTCGGCGCATACCAGCTTTCAGCGACTTCCATTATTGGGTGTTTGTAATCGTATTGGGCCCTGGCGCCGGAAGCAAACATGCGGGTCGCCTCGATAAGCACTTCGCTTTCATCTTCCGGTATCGTAACTATCGCGAACGCCCCGCTTGGAATAACGTTGTCCAGAGTGCCGCCGTCAAGCATCGATATTTGCAGTTCGATGACCTCCGAAACGTTTTTGAGCAGGTCGACGAGCAGTTTGATCGCATTGCCGCGTTTTTTGTGAATGTCACAGCCGGAATGGCCGCCCGGCAAGCCGGAAACTTCTATTTTATAGGCCTTGAAGCCGGGATGAGGTTCGGTCCATTCGATCATGAAATCGCTTGACAGACTGGCGCCGCCGGCACAGCCGACGTAAATAATGTTTTCATTTTCGGAATCCAGGTTCAGCAGGATATCTCCATCCAGAAAATCCTTTTCCAGTTTTTTGGCGCCCGCCAGGCCGGTTTCTTCCTCGGTAGTAAACAGCGCCCGCAAAGGACCGTGCGGAAGTTTATCATCAAGCATGATCGCCATTGCGGCGGCGATACCGATACCATTATCGGCTCCGAGGCAGGTTTTTTCAGCACAAAGCCATTCACCGTCAACCCGTGGCTTTATCGGGTCCGTTTTGAAATCAAATTCGTGATCTTCATCTTTTTGGGGAACCATGTCCAGATGGCTTTGCAGAATAACGGTTTTTACTTGTTCACAGCCTTTTGACGCCGGTTTTGAGATCAGGAGGTTATTATTTTTGTCTTTGCGGGCGACAAGTCCGGCAGCCTCCGCTTTTTTTAACAGGAAATCGCAAATGCCTTCCTCATGCCCGGAAGGATGCGGGATATTGCATATTTGAAAAAATATGTTCCAAAGTTCCCGCGGTTCAAGTTTATTTGTTTCTGTTGCCATTAACGGTCTCCCCGGTTTAATATTAATGTAGCCCTGAAAAACAGATAAATCAAACATCTTTATTAGATTTGAGCGTGAAAACAAATCGTTCGGGAAGACCGCGGATACAGGGACGACAATAAAAAGAAAGCGTTCATTTAACTTTAAGTCCTTTGTCTTGAAGTAAAAATGAACGCTTTCGCATACGGAAATGAACTTCCGTATTTTTACAAGTCCAGGAGACGCACTGCGTTGCCGCGCGCGATTTTGTTGAATATATCGATGCTTATTTTTCCTGAATCTTTCATTTCATTCAGGAACGTAACCAGTTTGGGAACTCCGCTCGGCGGGCGGCATATGTCCAGCCCGAAAAGCAGCCTGTCCTGAAATTCGGTCATGAATTTAACCGCGAATCCCGGATCACGGGTCAGTGCGTTGCACCCGCTGCCGGCGGAAAGGTCGCCATATAAATTGGGGTACTTACGCATCAGCTCAGGCACTGCGCCTTCCGCGTCCACAGGATATTGCGGATACCCGGCCCGATCTTCAGTTTTTCTCAATGTCCCGATTTCAGACCAGAAACTTTGGGAATGACCGAGGAAATTGATTCCCGGGAACTTTTGCAGGGTTTCTTCCAGGAGCGGCAATCCGGGATCGTCATAAATGCCGTAGACCTGATCAATCCGGTGGGCGATATGGAAAGTCAGCGGCAGTTGGGCGATTTCGACGTGTTTGAAAAAATTGAGCATAAAGGGGTCATTGAAGGGCATATTTACGGTAACTTCGCCGATCCCCTTGCAGCCTTTGTCCTTGTATTTTTTCATAACGTCGCTTAGCGGCGCGTCCGGGGAATTGCTGATCGCGCGCGGATGGATGTTGCAGAACGGAATAAAGCGTCCTGGAAAACGCTCCGCGATTTCCAGGGTTTCCTCGTTGCCCTGCCCCGGATAAAATTCCGGCCCGATCAGCGGCAGCAGCACAGCCTGTTCGACCCCGATCTGATTGTAGTGTTCTACAAGTTGTTCCGGGGTGGGAAACGGAAGCCGCCCGTCTATCTGCAAAAACGGGGTTTTAAATGCATGGGCATGAATATCTATAAACATTTCTGTTCTCCTTAGACCAGCTCGTCGATATTATCCGCCACTTTTTTGAAGGCCGCCGCGACTTTCTCGATCTCAGTTTTGTCATAAGTAGTAAATTTTGGAATTGTGAAATTCCTGCTGCAGGCCGCTTCGCTGACCGGAAGAGTTCCGGGGCCCTGGCGCACGTCGCGCTGTCCGAAACTTATCATTGTCGGTTTGCCCATGTTGAAGATATCCGCTTCATGGAAAACTTTATGCAGGTGCAGCGGGGAGTTTATTCCGGGGTTGCATTTAACGCCTTCCGCGGTTACTGCTTTACAGAATGTTTCAATCGGAACATTTTTCAGTTCTTCCGGATTGTAATGACAAACCGGATGGTACCATCCTCCCTTGGTCAGGCCGGAACCTGCGGGCGGGCGATGAGTCTTAAGGCCGGGAACGGCGTCCAGCAAGTCACAGAAATAATTCATGGCTTTGTCTATTTCGGCTATTCTTGCGGGGTAATGCTTTAACTGTACTTTTCCCATTGCCGAGCACCATTGATTCATGCGATGCTTGTAACCGCCGAGCGGAATACCGGCGAATTTATGCAATTCAGGATCCGTTACCTGGGCGTCAACAGCGTTGAAATTGCTCGCGGCGCCGGTTCTTTCGTAATGCCCGAAAGCAATACAGCGTTCATAAAGACTCCGGTTGTTGGTAGTAACCAGCCCCGCTTCGCCGATAGCGAACGCCTTTCCCGACATCATGCTCATGCCGCAGATATCACCGATAGTTCCGGTATGTTTGCCTTTGTACATTGAACCGTGGGAATGCGAAGCGTCCTCAATAACTTTCACGCCATGCCGGCCGGCAATTTCCATGATCCTGTCCATATCGGCCGGATAACCGGAATAGTGGACGACGACTATCGCTTTGGTTTTCGGGCCGATGCGGTGTTCGATGTCTTCCGGGTCTATGCAGAGCGTATCCGGATCGATGTCCGCGAAATTGACCGCGGCGCCCAGTGACAGCGCGGCAGTACAACTGGCCCAGTAAGTCATACTGGGACAAATGATTTCATCACCGGCTCCCACGCCGCAGGCCCACATGGCGGCATGCAGGGCTGAAGTTCCGTTACAGTAGCCCAGGGAATATTTGGCGCCGATCCAGGCCGCGTATTCTTTTTCGAATTCCTTGGTAATTCCGGTTCCGCTCATTGAACAGTCGTCAAGTACTTTAACGATTGCCTCCCGATCCTCATCGGTAACGATCGGCCAGGTGCAAAGTTCGGATTTAAATTCTTCCACGGCTTTACTGCCGCCATTTACCGCAAGCTGATTATTCATTTTGCAGCGTCCCTTTTTTGATTAACAATATATACCATTGGGTTTTTTAAGCCAATGGTATATTATAATTTGACCAAGCTGTTTTGTCAACGTTTTTTGTCGTAAAACGAAAATAAAATCCAAAAAAATATTGTAAGGATGTAACCCAAAACGCTTGCAAAATATTCTTTGAGAACATATATTAAGGCAATATATACACTTAAAGAAAAAGAGAACTCTATGAATAAAACAGCGTTGATAACCGGAGCGGGACGTGGAATCGGTTTGGGAATAGCTGAAAAACTGGCGTCGGAAGGACTCAATATCGTTATCTGCGATATCTCCCCGGAAGCCGATATTATTCCGAAACTCACCGCGTTGAAGGGAAAATATAAGATCAGGGGGCTTTACTGCAAATACGACGTCAGCGACGCCGAAGCCCGCAAAGCCATGCTTGAGGAAATAGTAAGCGGCTTCGGAGCTTTGAACGTCCTGGTCAATAATGCCGGGGTAGCGCCGAAAGTGCGCGCCGACATTCTTGATATGACCGAGGAAAGCTATGACCGGGTGATGAGTATCAACCTGAAAGGTCCGTATTTCCTTACCCAGCTTGCCGCCCGTCACATGATAAAGATGAAAAGTTTTGACCCGGAATTTGCCGCCTGCGTTATCAATATAAGTTCGGTTTCCGCCAATACCGCCTCGGTCAGCCGCGGCGAATACTGCCTGTCCAAGGCCGGGGTCAGCATGGCGACGAAGCTCTGGGCTGCAAGGCTGGGGGAATACGATATTCCTGTCTATGAAATCCGGCCCGGAATAATCAAAACCGATATGACCGCGGCAGTGGCGGAAAAATACGACAAACTTATTGCCGGGGGACTCACTGTCCAGCCGCGCTGGGGTTATCCTGAAGACATCGCGAAAGCAGCCGCCATGCTGGCGCGCGGTGACCTGGCGTATTCGACCGGACAGATCATTAACGTCGACGGCGGAATGCAGGTAAGCCGCCTGTAGAAATTTAATTTTGAACACCGAATAAAAAAATGATTCTGTCAAAAAGAGGCAATTATAATGGTTAAAATCGGAAAAACCATAAAAGTCCACACTCTGGTCCTCGGCAGCGGCGCCGCCGGGCTCTGTGCCGCAGTCAGGCTGCGGAATGAAGGAGTCAAAGACGTTATGATCGTCACCGAAGGTCTGCAGATGGGGACTTCCATAAATACCGGGAGCGACAAACAGACTTATTATAAACTCGGACTCTATGCGGGAGACAACGATTCGCCGGAAGCGCTGGCCGGAACCTTTTTCGCAGGCGGTTCCATGCATGGCGACCTGGCGCTGGTTGAAGCGGCTCTGTCGGCAAGGGCCTTCTGCAGCCTGGTAAATATGGGCGTGCCTTTTCCGCGCGACGAATACGGGCAGTTTATCGGTTATAAAACCGATCACGACCCCTTAAGGCGCGCCACCAGTTGCGGCCCCTATACTTCCCGCGAAATGTGCCGCCGACTCATAGCCGAAGTCAAAACCAAACGAATCCCGGTTAAAGAGAACAGGGTTGCGGTTTCCCTGCTGACCGTAAACGACAACGGAGAAAAACGCGCCTGCGGAATAATCGCCGTCAACCTGAAAAACCGCACTGAAACTGAATTGGAAATATATCAGGCCGAAAATGTGATTTTCGCGGTCGGCGGGCCGGGCGGACTTTATAAGGCCGGCGTTTATCCGCAAGTTCATACCGGCGCCATAGGGCTGGCCCTCGAAGCCGGGGCCGCGGCCCGGAATCTGCCGGAATCCCAATTCGGGCTGGCTTCAATCAAATTCCGCTGGAATGTTTCCGGCACTTACATGCAGGTACTGCCCAAGTTCATTTCCACCGCTCAGGATGGCGTAAGCGACGAAAAAGAGTTTCTCTGGCCATATTTCAAGTCCGCCGGCGAAATGAATTCGATGATCTTCCTGAAAGGCTACCAATGGCCTTTTGACTCGCGCAAAGCGGCCGGGGGGTCTTCGATTATCGATATCCTCGTTTATATTGAAACTGTTCTGCGCGGCCGCCGGGTATTCCTGGATTTCCGTTCAAACAGCAAAGATTTTGATTTCAAAGCCTTGAACGGCGAAGCTTATGAATACCTTGAAAAATCCAATGCCCTGCTTTCTTCTCCGCTTGAACGCCTCCGGCACATGAACCCCGGAGCAATAACTCTTTATGAAGATCACACCATAAATATCGCTGCCGAACCGCTGGAAATAGCGGTTTGCGCCCAGCATAACAACGGCGGCCTGGCGGCCGATAAATGGTGGCAGTCGCTCAATATAAAACATTTGTTCCCGGTCGGCGAAGTCAACGGTTCGCACGGCGTCTACCGGCCCGGCGGTTCGGCGCTGAATTCCGGACAGGTCGGGGCTTTTCGCGCGGCTGAGTTCATTGCGGCGCGATATAATGATTTCAGCCTCAACCAGGATGCTTTTGACCGGGCGGCAAAACGGAAAATCGAAGAAATCGGTACTTGGCTGGAAAAAGACGGAGCTCGTGACTGGCGAAACGACCGTGACGAATTTCAATCGCGGATGTCCGCCGCCGGGGCTCATATTCGCCGGGCGGACACGCTGGAACAGGCGGTCAGGGAAGCCTGGCGGCAGCATGACGACATGCGCGGTCGGGGCGCGCGGACGGCTTCCCCCGGTGACGCGGCTGAAGCTTTGCGCAATCTGCAGTTGTGCCTGGCGCATGCGGTTTATCTGGAAGCCGTTCTGAAACAGGTTAAAGACGGGGTCGGTTCCAGGGGGTCGGCGCTGACGCTTTCACCTGTGGGGCGGCTTTGCCATGAAGCGCTTGGGGATAAATGGAATTTTCAGCCGGAAAACCCCGACTTCAGGAACAGGATTCTCGAAACCCGCCTTGACGCTGACGACAGGGTTCACTGTGAATGGACGCCGCGCCGCGCACTGCCGCACTGCGACGGCTGGTTTGAAAATATATGGGCGGAATTTAACAAAAATGAAATTTACCGGAGGTAACGGCTATGACAAACAAAATATATGACTTTTCCATATTGAGGGAATTGCGCAAGCGCGAAGGGTTGAATATCGCAGAATTCGCGGAAAATTCCGGGGTTTCGGCCAGCGTCATTTCAAAACTCGAACGCAACCAGTGCGTCGCCGAACTGGAAACCATTTTCCGGCTGGCGCGGGTGCTGGGGCTTACTGCTTCCGACCTGCTGGCGCTGGCGGAAAACCGCAGTTCCCATCTGGCAAGTTCGGAAAAATACAAAAGCGACGGCTTCAATTTCGAGCGGGTTACTTACGGGAATATGCGCTGTATTCATGGTACCGCACCGGCCGGGGCCAAAGTTTCCAAGCCGCGCCTGCACCGTGACGATTACGAACTGTGCTGGGTGATTAAGGGCCGGGTGGTTTTCTATCTGCCCAATGAAAAACACACGTTGAAAGCCGGTGAATCAATCCAGTTTGACGCCATGCTCGAACACACTTACGAAGCCCTGGAAGACTGCGAAATAATCCTGGTGCATATCCGCAAAAACAAACGTTTTTAAGGAAAACCACATGCCTGAATACCGTAAAATATCGACTCTGAAAACCGCAGATGAATTTGCGGCATATGTGAAAGAACTGGGCGTCAGCCTGCCTTTTGCCGCCAATACCCGGACTGGGAGCAAATCCCCGTTCGGACGCGGCATTGAATATAAAGGCCGGGGTATCGGAAACCGCTGGTGTGTCCTGCCGATGGAAGGTTGGGACTGTCTGCCGGACGGTTCTCCGGGCGAATTAACTGAGAGACGCTGGCTTAGGTTCGCCCGCAGCGGCGCGAAACTGCTTTACGGCTGTGAAGCCGCGGCGGTGATGAAAAGCGGCAGAAGCAACACCCGGCAAATGATGCTGTCAGAGAACTCCGTCGCAAATATCGCCGCGCTCCGCAAAAAAATGCTTAATGAACATGAAAAGGCGTTCGGCCGCACTGACGATCTTTATATCGGTATTCAATTGACGCATTCCGGGCGCTTCGCACACCCGGATAATGATATGAAGCTCGCATCCCGCACCGCTTATTGTCATCCGCTGCTGGACCGGAAATTCGGCAATAACGCCGACTGCGTAGTCAGCGATGATGAAGTCAGGGACATTATCCGGCATTTCATCAAAGCGGCAAAACTGGCGCGTCAGGCCGGGTTTGATTTTGTAGATATAAAACATGCTCACGGTTATCTTGGACACGAATTCCTGAGCGCTGTCAAACGGAACGGGGATTACGGCGGAAGTTTCGAAAACCGCACCCGTTTTTTCCGCGAGATTGCGGCCGGGATCAGGCGCGAAGTCCCGGAACTGGATATTTCCCTGCGCCTGAGCATCTTCGACTGGCTGCCGTTTGAAAAAGGCCCGGACGGCGTCGGCAAAGCAATGGACTGGAAAGGCGAATATAAATACGCTTTCGGCGGCGATGGCAGTGGATTCGGCTATAATCTGAACGAACCGGCGGCGTTTATCCGGATAGCGCAGGAATACGGCGTAAAAATGATCTGCACCACGGTCGGCAGCCCCTATTACAATCCGCATATCCAGCGCCCGGCCTTTTATCCGGTTATTGACGGCTATCTGCCGCCCGAAGACCCGTTGAGGGGAGTCGCCAGACAAATTAACGCTGTCGCCGAACTTAAGAAACTCTGTCCTGAGGCGCTGTTTATCGGTTCCGGCTATACTTATTTACAGGAATGGCTGCCGAACGTCGGCGAAGCCGTGATCGAAAACGGCATGGCGGATTTTATCGGCATCGGGCGCATGGTCCTTTCCTATCCTGAAATCTGCGCCGATTCACTGGCGGGAAAAAGCTTGGATCGCCGCCATATATGCCGGACTTTCGGGGACTGCACCAACGCCCCGCGCTGCGGCCTGGTTTCGGGCTGTTATCCGCTGGATGGGTTTTATAAGGCCGGAGATGAGGCTGAAAAATTGAAACTTTTTAAACGAAGGAAGTAAATTATGATGACCCAAGCGGTCTTGATGGGAAGAACTCCCGCCAATTTTGAATATGTTTATGGAGCGGAACGCCTCGAATGGCTAAAGGAAAATACTATTCTTTACCCGGAAATCATAACTATGGAAAACCTGGCGGAAAAATTACCGGAATTAAGTGAAACGGAAGTGATCTTTTCAAGCTGGGGGATGCTGCCTCTTACCGAGGAACAGATTGCCGCCATGCCGAAACTCAAGGCGCTGTTCTATGCGGCGGGCTCCGTACAGGCTTTCGCCGCGCCGTTTCTGAACCGCAATATTACAGTTGTCAGCGCGGTCGAAGCTAATGCCGTTCCGGTGGCGGAATTCTGTCTCGGCCAGATACTGCTGGCATTGAAAGGGTACTTTGCGAATACCCGGAAAGCGAAACAGGGGCCGTGGAACTTATGGCCAGCAGCTATGGCGGGAAAAGGCATCTACGGCGAAACGGTGGCGTTACTGGATATCGGGGCGGTGAGCCGTCATCTGCTGCGGCTGCTGAAGAACTTTAATATCCGGGTGATCGCGGTCTGCGATTATCTTCAATCCCGGCCGGAGGAAGTTAAGGAACTGGGCATCGACCGTTTGGTAAGCATCGAGGAAGCGTTTCGTGAAGCATATGCAATAAGCAGCCATTTTCCGGATAAGCCGCATAATCGCGGAATATTGCGGAAAGAACACTTTGCCGTGATGCGTCCCGGCGCTACCTTTATCAATACCGGGCGGGGAGCCCAGGTCGATGAAAAAGGCCTGGTTGAGGTTTTCCGTTCGCGTCCGGACCTGACCGCATTGCTTGACGTTACTTGCCCGGAGCCCCCGGAAGCGGGGTCGCCTTTATATTCGCTTGACAATATTTACTTGTCGACCCATATTGCGGGGAGCATTAATGATGAAGTCAGGCGAATGGCGGATTATGTACTGGATGAATTCCGCCGCTGGCGTAAAGGCGAAGCGTTGCATTATGCCGTAGACGCGAAACTTCTTAAGGAAAGAGCGTAAACTTTAAAGATATCTGGCTTTGAGCTGTTCAAAAAGGGAGTTTTCGGGGAACTCGGCGTTTTTGTCAAATCCTTTCTTGTAGCGCATCATGTCATTCCAAAGATGAACGGCATAGCTATTTGAAAATAATTCCGCGTCATTGGCGAAAGTCTCATCGAAGGCCGTGTCCCAGTTGTAATGCGGTATGGGATAAAAAAAGGTGAACGGCTTGGCGGTGTCAAAAAGGCCGAAATATTTTAAAGCGGCGGTAAAACCTGGAGGGCCGCCGGCTTCCCCCCAGCCGACGTTGCGGCGGCCGCGTCCCAGCAGTTTTCTCGCCAGCTTGCGTAATTTCTGTTTCCGGGAATCATAAGGCAGAAAAGTATTGGGATTTTCGCAGATGTCCCGCATAAAAGCGCAGAGCTCATGGCCCGGCGGAAAGCCCAACACGCCGATAGCCACACTGTCCATCTTTTCCCGCCCGAATATCAGATCCCCGTCAAAAACAAACGGTTTCAGGCAGATTTCGTCCGTGTCAACCCAGAAGTTTCCTCTTTCATAAAGCAGTTTCCAGCGGAACCAGTCGGAAAACACGGCATAAGTCCCGGTGCTGTAGAGAAATACTTCGTCGGACGGGATTATTTCGGAAGCGTCCTTTACCGTCGTTCCCGCCGGAATATTGCGAATATCGCCATAAGCATATAAATGAAATTCATGCCCGTTTTTCAGGAATGAATTAATGCAAAGCTGTTCAACGACTGAAAGTTCGCCGCCTATCCACAAAGACTGAATGACCGGTTTATCCATTTTTGAGTTTTAAGGGTTAAGTTTTAAGGGTTAAGGAAAATTACACAAGCTGAGAGAAAAATCAACTTTTGTCCGTTTTTATTTTTGTATTTTCACGGCAATCGGCCCTGAAACTTTTGAATTTATTGAACTTGCCTATAATGTATAAGCTTATGAACAAGATGCAAACCGGGTTCACCGGTATTGAAGGAAACCTTACGAATGCGGGACTTTTTAGATAAAATACGAAATGATGTGAAACTTTCTGCGGTCGATCTGCGCCGAATACTGGAAACCGAAGACGAAAAAATCCTTGAACAAATCTTCCGGGAGGCTCGCCGGGTAAAACACAAATACGCCGGGAATAAAATATATCTTCGCGGCATAATCGAGTTCAGCAACATCTGCGCCAAAGACTGCCTGTACTGCGGGATCAGAAAAAGCAACAAGAACGTCAACCGCTTTAAAATGGCGGCGGACGATATCGTCAAACTGGCTTTACAAGCTTACGAAAACAATTATGATTCGCTCGTTCTCCAGGGCGGTGAAATCGAAAACGAAGAATACGCCTCGTTCATTGAAAACATAGTCGGAAGGATTAAAACCGGAAGCGGCGGCAAACTCGGTATTACCCTGTCTCTGGGTGAACAGTCGCCCGAAGTCTACCGGCGCTGGTTCGCCGCCGGGGCGCACCGTTATCTCCTGCGAATAGAAACATCCAACGCAGAATTATACGGGAAAATCCATCCCGCCGATCATAGTTTCCGGCGGCGGCTTGACTGTCTCAGGGAAATAAAAAAGGCCGGTTATCAAACCGGAACCGGGGTAATGATCGGATTGCCGGGCCAGACAATGGAAGATTTAGCCCGGGACATATTGTTTTTTGCGAGAGAGGACATCGACATGCTTGGAATGGGACCGTATGTCGTTCATGACGACACGCCACTGGCAAAACAAGTTGCCGGTTTCGATAAGGGAAAACAGCTTATGCTGGGCCTGAAAATGATCGCCGCCTGCCGGCTGTATCTCAAAGACGTCAACATTGCCGCGGCCACGGCTTTGCAGGCTCTCAATAATCGCGGCAGGGAGCTTGGCGTTCAGGCCGGGGCGAATATCGTTATGCCCAACATAACCGACACGGAATACCGTGCCGCTTACCGGCTCTACAATGATAAACCGTGTTTTGATGAAAAACTTTGGCTTGAAGACCCCGATGAAACGATTGGGTACGGCGAATGGGGTGACTCGCCGCATTTCCTAAAAAAAATGCGGCCCGGATCGGCTAAAACCCGGACCGCCTGCCCATGATAATTCATCACAGACTAACAAGGGGACAAAGTTAAAGATAATGAAATCTTCAATCTCTATATTTAAAATAGGGCTCCCTAATTAAAAGTCAACAGTGGTTCTTAAAAAAATCTGGATTTTTGCTGTTTTGCATTAAAATGCCGGGTTTTTAACTTGTAAAAACCCGGCTTGAAATTAGTTTACACTCATGGTTTGTTTTTAGAAAAATAAAGACACGGTTATTCACGGAAATGGTTAAAAAATTCAAAATTTCACATATCGTTCCAACAGTCTGCTGCCTGGGGGTTATCTTGCTTGCCGGATGCGGCAGAAACAGTTCGCAACCTACCCAGACATTGCTGAACGAAGCCCTGAAAGACGCCAGCGGCGGCCGCTGGGAAAAAGCCTTGGACAAGCTCGAAATAGTCTCCGGGCGGGAACCGAATAATGCCGCCGCGCTTATTTTCAAGGCGCTGGCTTACGAAGGCTGCGGAAAAGACGATCTGGCCGTAAACACCGCGCGGCTGGCGGTCAGGGTTGCGCCTAAGAATTTTCAGACTCAATATACGCTCGGACGACTCTATTCGAAAGACCAGGGCAAAATGCAGGACGCTATTCCGCCTCTGCTGCGCGCACTGGAATTGAAACCCGACAACAACGATACCCTGGTGTTGCTTGCCCGTTGTTCGAGTATCCTGAAACTCGATAGCGCGATCAGATATTACAACAAACTGGCAGTTGCTAAAAATTTCCGCAAACGCGCCGAGTTATGGAATGAAATGGGGATTTATTATGCCGAGCGCCAACAGATACGCAAGGCGGCGGAGTGTTTCGTCAAGGCCTACAGCCTGGGGGCGTCCAAACCGCTGATAGTCCTGAACTTCGCGACTTTTGCCGACCAGTACGCCGGAGACCCGGCGCGTGCGCTAAAATACTACCGGAGCTACCTTAAAATAACTACTCCGTCACCGAGCTTCGAAGCACAGCGGAAACGGGTGGAGGCTCGCATAAAAAAGATCGAAGCCAATGGATAGAGCATGAACAGAGCCGTACCAGACGAAATTGTTGAGGAAATTCGTTCCCGCTGCAATATCGTAGATGTTATCCGCTCTTATATTCCGTTGAAGAAAGCGGGCGGCGGAACCTGGAAAGCTTTGTGTCCGTTCCACAACGAGAAAACCCCATCCTTTACGGTATCGGAAGCGAGGGGGCGTTATCATTGTTTTGGCTGTGGCGCCGGGGGAGATGTTTTCAGGTTTGTCATGGACTGGGAAAAAGTCGATTTTCCCAACGCTATCCATATTCTGGCTTCAAAATGCGGCGTTATTATTCCGGAAAAAACTTACTCCAGTCCCGAAGACCGCCAACAAGCCAAACAACGAGCCGGTAAACGTGAGCGTTTATATCAAATCAACAAGGAATTCGCCGAATGGTATGCTCTCTTGCTGAAAAATAATCCGGAATGGCCGGTCAGCCAATATTTGGCGCAACGCGGCATTCCTCCTGAAACGGCTCAGAAATTCCAGCTCGGAGCCGCCCCCGACGCCTGGGACGCCTCGCTCACTCACGGCAAAGAACTGGATTTTTCCGAGGAAGAACTGCTTGAATCCGGAATTGTGCTGGTAAACGAGGAAAACAAACGGGTCTACGACCGTTTTCGCAACCGTCTGGTTTTTCCGATATGGAACGAACAGGGGCGGGTTGTCGGGTTCAGCGCCCGGACAATTGAAAAAGAAGTACCGGGGGCGAAATACGTAAACAGCCCGGAAACCCCGGTCTTCAAAAAAAGCGGTATCCTTTACGCCCTGCCGTTGGCGCGCAAGGCGATACAGGAACACAACATGGCGATTCTATGTGAAGGGCAGCTGGATACGATTGCGATGCACCGGGCCGGGTTCGAATGCGCGGTCGCGCCTCAGGGAACCGCTTTTACCGATGAGCAGGCCCGCATCCTGAAACGCTATACCGACCGGATCTATCTGGCGTTCGACAGTGACGCCGCCGGTCAAAAGGCTTCCGCACGCGCCCTGGAATTGCTGTTGCCGCTTGACTTTGAAATAAAGGTTATGCGTTTCCCCCCCGGCAGCGATCCGGATGAAATTTTCA
>JBAYCO010000036.1:0-14785 GCA_041668685.1 Victivallaceae bacterium
CCTTCATTGGAAATACGCAGGCGCGAACCGGTATCGACGCCGGGCGGAATGTGTATCTGCAATTTCTTTTCGGTGTGGATACGGCCGCTGCCGCGGCAGTTCCGGCATGGTTTTTCAACGATTTCCCCGGCGCCCTGACAGGCCGGGCAGGTTTGGCGGATGCTGAATATTCCCTGGGACAAGGCGACCTGGCCGCTGCCGCCGCAACGGGGACAGACTTTTCTGCCGCTGCCGGGTTCGCATCCGGTTGAATTGCATTTATCGCAGGCGGACATTCTCGGAACGGTAATTTTTTTATCCGCACCGTAAACCGCGTCTTCAAAATCGATTTCCAGATCATAGCGGAGGTCCGCGCCGTCAACCGCGGACGATGCCGAACGTCTTGAACCGCCGCCGCCGAACAAGTCCTCGAAAAAACTGCTGCCGCCGCCGGTTCCGGCATTGCCGAAAAACTGGGCGAATACGTCCATCGGGTCATGGAAACCGCCGCCGCTGAATCCGTGCGTACTGCGGCCGCCGCTGGTAAAGGCGGCATGACCGAACTGGTCATACTGGACCCGTTTATTTTTATCGCTTAGAACTTCGTACGCCTGAGATATTTTTTTGAATCTTTCTTCGGCGTCTTTATTTCCCTGGTTCTTGTCGGGATGATATTTAATAGCCATTTTACGGTAGGCTTTTTTGATTTCAGCCTCCGTGGCGTTTTTTGAAATACCCAATATATCGTAATAATCTTCTTCTTTCGGCATAGAACACATTCCTTTTAATTTTCAGAATCTTCATCATCGGCGGGACCGCTGCTGACGACGACCGTTGCCGGCCGGAGCAGGCGTTCACCCATTTTGTATCCGGAATTCCATTGCCTGATAACGTGGCCTTCTTCGACCTCATCGGAAGGTTCATGGCTCATGGCGTCATGCAGTTGAGGGTCGAATTTTTTGCCGACCGCGTCAAAAGGTTCAACGCCGAGTTCATCGAGTCTTTTCCGGTATTCCGCAAGGATCATTTCAAGACCTTGTTTGATAGCGTCCATGTTGTCGGATTTTTCCGCCGCGGTCATTGCCATGTTGAAGTGGTCGAAAACTTGCAGGAACGGCATGATCGTATCGCTTTGGGCGAAAGTCCTGGCATTGGCGATTTCTTTTGCCGTACGCATCCGGTAATTTTGAAAATCAGCCTTGAGGCGCAGCAAGGCGTCCTTTGCTTCCGCCAGTTCAGTGTTCAGCGTTTCGATCTGTTCGTCTGTGCTGAGTTCTTTTTCTGCGGCTTCCGCCGCCGGGGTTTCTTCAGTTCCGGCGTCAATAGCTTCAGTTTTTACGTTATCGACAGGTTCGGTAACTTCTTTCTTTTTTTTCATGTCGTAAAATGCTCCGGTATTGAATATATAAAACTTATTAATATATGTTTGGCAAACCGGGAAATATCCCGAATCATTTAATTTAACCAAAACTCTGAAAAAATCAACCTGACGACAGAATAATGCCGTTTTTTTTAAGGTATTGACGATTGATTTTTATATTTCAGCAGGTTAAGTTATTGGTTGCGAGGCGTACCTGATCATGAAGGATGCAGACATATGATAGATATTCACAGCCATTTGCTTTACGGGGTTGATGACGGTTCGAGGTCTTTTGATTCATCCGTGGAAATGCTTAAGGCGGCGGCGAAAGACGGCGTCAAATCCATAGTTTTGACTCCGCATTTTTCTCCGGGTTTGTTCGAAACCGCTCACGGCAGGTTTGAAAGGCTTGTGCCTGAAGCTGAAAATCTGGATATAAAATTATTCTTCGGATGCGAATATGATTTTTCACACCTGAACACGCAGGAGTCCCTGATCACTCTTGGCGATAAGGGCAGTTACGTGCTTATTGACTTTTGCCTGTCGCCGATCACGCTGATGACAAAGAATATCCTGCTTGACTGGCAGATGCGGGATTACCGGATAATAATCGCTCATCCCGAAAGGCTGTTTGATAAGAACGCTCTGTCTGACCTGAAAGATTTGGCTGATGAAAACATTTATTTTCAACTGAATGCCGGAAGTTTCGCGGGCAATTACGGGCGGCGGGTGCGCCGTTTTGCGAAGAAACTGCTGAAGAAGGGCCTGTGCCATTTTATCGCTTCCGATGCGCATTCCGTCAAAAATTATTCCGGCCAGATCCCGGCTTGCCGGAAATACGTAGCAAAGCGTTTGAGTCCAGAACTGGAAAAGGTTCTTTTTGAGGAAAATCCCCGCAGAATGCTTACCGGCCGGCCTCTCATATCAATATGGTAACAGGAACGTGCGGACGAAAAATCCGCAAGGTCATTGATTTTACTTTTTCCCGGCGTGGTTTATTCTTTCAAAAAATTCAAAAATTCCCGATTCATCGTCCCAGCTCATGTGTTCGCCGGCGGAATCTTTCAACCATAAACAGGACGGGTCCTCTTCGGCTCCGGTCATAACCTGGAATATCTCGTCGGCCTTATATAAGGCAAGGTCGGTTTTGAGTTTTAAATATTCCCCGGCCTTAAGGCCGCACTGGTATTCGCTTATGTTGAAAGTTTTTACCGGAATATATTCTTCCCGGTTTGTCTCTCTGGAAAAATATCTCAAAACATAATTCCTGGAGTTGTCTTCAGGCGATATTCCGGCTGTTCCCAATTCTTCAAAGTTCATAATTTTCCCTCCGGTAGCATTTCAATAATAATATAAAGCTTTATAACGAAAATTGCAACATTTATGTTAATTGAGGCGTTGTTTAAAAAACTTTAGTCCAGCGTGTTTCTCCACGGCGCTTGGATGTTTTCCGGTTAATAAGTTTTATATCGATTTAAACCGGATTTTTTGAAAAGAACGCATTTTATTTATAATGCGATGATGTATAGTAGGAACTTCCTGGGAGTTGAACGAACACTTTGAGGAAATTACGAATTACGAATTTTAAAATTCAGGTTTAACTGCCGGGAGCGCCGGTCGTTAGACCGGCAACTGATAACTGATTTATGAATTTTTTCAAAAGCAAAAACTTTACCGAGCCGGGCGGTTACCGGCAGATATTGCGGGTGGCTTATCCGTTGGTTATTCTCAGCGCCAGCCATACGATAATGCAATTTGTCGACCGGCAGTTCCTGGCTTTGAATTCCACAGAGGACGTTGCCGCGGCCCTGCCGGGCGGAATTTTGTACTTCGCAATGTTCTGCTTTTTTATGGTTACGATAAATTTTACCAATGCGCTGGTGGCCCAGTTTTTTGGAGCCGGGGACATGACTTCCTGCGTTCGTTCCTGCTGGACGGGGTTTTATTTTGCGGTTTTCGCCGGTTGTCTGATAGTGTTTTTTGTCCCGCCTCTGGGAGAATGCATAATCCGGGCCGGCGGACATTCCCCGGCAATCGTTTCCCGCGAAATAGAATATTTCATGGCGCTTGCTCCCAGCGGGGCGTTTATGTGTATGGGGGCGGCGTTTTTCGCGTTTTTCTCGGGGCGCGGCAAAACCGTTTATGTAGCTACGGTGAATACCATCGGCTGTGCGCTTAACATTCTGCTGGATTATCTGTTTATATTCGGACACTGGGGCTGTCCGAAACTGGGTATTTACGGCGCCGGTTTCGCGACGTCGCTGGCTTCGGTGTTTTCATTCCTGTGCATCCTGGTCATATTCCTGTTTGTGAACCAGGGACGTCTGCCTACCCGCAAATACCGGTCTTTTCGTTTCAACTACCTTAAAAAACTCTTCAGTTTCGGTACTCCGGCGGGAATACAGGTGCTTTGTGATGTCGGGGCTTTTACTATGGTTATTTTTCTGGTCGGGCATATCAGTGACGAAGCTTTGGCCGCAACAACTATAACCCTGGCGATCAACCAGATAGTGTTTCTGCCCCTGTTGGGGTTTTCCGACGCGACATCAATAATTACCGGGCAGTTTATCGGTATGGACAAACTGGATACCGCTGAAAAATGCGCCGCGCGGGCCTGGCGGATAGTCGCTTTATATATGTGCCTGGCCGGGGCGGTCTACCTTATCTGGCCGGAAGCGCTGCTGAAACTTTTCCGTCCGGAAAATAAAAACGCCATTGAATTCGGGGACATTCTCCGTGATGGGGCGATTTTGTTGGCGCTGGCGGCGTTTTACAACTTTTTTGACGCGACCAAGTTCATTTTTATGGGCGCTTTGCGCGGGGCAGGGGATACCAGGGCGGTAATGTTTATTGCGATTTCGTTTTCATGGGGCGTAATGGTGCCGGGCGTACTGCTGCTGATTTTTGTTTTTAAAACTTCCATAGTTGGCGTCTGGGTCTTTTTGTCAATTTATGTTATTCTTGAATCCATGATGATGTTATGGCGTTTCAGGTCGGGACATTGGCGGAAAATAGAAATGGTGAAAAGACATCCGTCCGAAAGCGAAGTCCCCGTCAGCCGCAGCGATATTGCGATTTAGTTTTAAGTTTTAAGGGTTAAGTTTTAAGGGATTTCCGGCTTTGCCGAGATAAACATTTTCAATTTTCAACTTTTTTTATTAAGAACAGGGGAAATTATCGGAATAACGTGCTAAGTTATACGTTCGCGGTTGTCTGCCGCGGATGCTGAACTTGTTTGAATGTTTAATATAAAAGCAGAGAAAAATTCATGAGCAAATACAGAACTCATACTTGCGCGGATTTGCGCAAAGGAGATGTCGGCGAAACCGTCCGTTTATCGGGCTGGATTCATAGTGTCCGTGACCATGGCGGTGTAATTTTTATCGATTTGCGCGATCATTACGGTCTTACCCAGATTGTTGTTGACCCGTCGTGTGATTTTTATCAGGAACTGGAACGCTGGCGGGTTGAGACGGTGGTTTGTTTTGAAGGCAAAGTCATTGCCCGTACTGCCGAAACCGTCAATCCAAAACTGCGCACCGGCGAAATTGAAGTTGCCGCTATTGCGATGGAAATACTCGGAAACGCCGACCAGATACCTTTCCAGGTAGCAAAGGACGAACAAACTCCCGAAGCGATGCGCCTGAAATACCGTTTTCTCGACCTGCGCCGGGAGAAACTGCACAAGAACATTATTTTGCGTTCAAACGTTATTTCCGCTATTCGCGAACATCTTTGGGGTAAAGGTTTTCAGGAATTCCAGACTCCTATCCTGACCGCGAGTTCCCCGGAAGGAGCCCGCGACTATCTGGTTCCCAGCCGCCTTCACCCCGGCAAGTTTTACGCCCTGCCGCAGGCGCCGCAGCAGTTTAAACAGCTGTTGATGGTTGCCGGTTTCGACAAGTATTTCCAGATCGCGCCGTGCTTCCGTGACGAAGACGCCCGCGCCGACCGTTCGCCGGGTGAATTCTACCAGCTTGATATGGAAATGAGTTTTGTTACGCAGGACGATATTTTTACTGTCATCGAGGATTTGCTTGATGATATTTTTGCCCGTTTCAGCAATAAAAAAGTTGACCAGGCTCCGTTTATCCGCATTCCCTACCTGGAAGCCATGAAGCGTTTCGGCACGGATAAGCCGGATTTGCGCAACCCGCTGGAAATGATCGACGTAACAGAGGTTTTCCGCGATTGTGACTTCAAGGCTTTTGCCGGTGTTGTTGAAAAAGGCGGAGTCGTGCGTGCGATCAAGGCTCCGAAAGTTGCCGACAAATCAAGGAAATTCTTTGACGATATGATAAAATTCGCCCAGTCCGCCGGAGCCAAAGGCATGGCTTACATAATCTGGACGGAAGAAGGCGAAAAAAGCCCGATCGCCAAATTCCTCAGCCCGGAAGCCCTCGCGCAGCTTAAAGCCGACGGCGGAGTTGAGAACGGCGATGCGCTGTTCTTCCTGGCGGATAAGGAAAAGGAAGTTATGAATATCGGCGGCAATGTCATTCCTGAACTTGGCAGGCAGTTGGAATTGATTGACCCGGACGTTTTTAAATTCTGCTGGATCGTCGATTTCCCGATGTTCGAGCCGGATGAAGAAACCGGGAAAATCGGTTTCAGCCACAATCCTTTTTCCATGCCGCAAGGCGGAATGGATGTGTTGTTGAACAACGACCCGCTTGACATTCTGGCTTATCAGTATGATATTGTTTGCAACGGGGTGGAACTCTCCAGCGGCGCTATCCGTAACCATCGCCCGGATATCATGTACAAGGCGTTTGAGATCGCCGGTTACGACCGCAGTGTGGTGGATGAGAAATTCGGCGGCATGATCAACGCTTTCAAACTCGGCGCCCCCCCTCACGGCGGTATCGCGCCCGGAGTTGACCGTATTGTCATGCTCCTGGCGGACGAGCCGAATATCCGTGAAGTTATTGCGTTTCCGTTCAATCAGCAGGCGCAGGACCTGATGATGAACGCCCCCGCTGAGGTCGGTATGCGGCAGTTGCGCGAACTGCATTTGCAGGTGGTAATGCCCAAGAAACATAATAAAAATGAAAAAGATGCCTGATGCGGGCTGGTATTTAAAATTCCCGCGCTTAACTTAACCCAAATAACGAGTCGTGCGATCGGTTTCGCATGGGTCTGAAAACTAGTAACTAAAAGAGGAAGTTTGTAAATGAAGAAATTGTTCACCCTGTTGGCCGCGGTCTTGGTATTGGCGGGTATCTACTGTATAAATTGTAAAGCTGAAGACATGATTAATTTTGTGCCTGCCGATGCGGAAGGCGTTGTTTTCATGGATGCCGCGCGCTTGTTGAAATTGTCTCATTTGCAGGATTTACGGCAGGACAACGCCGAATTCAACGACGGCTGGAAGGAATTTGAAGCGCAGTTGAAAAGCTACGGGCTTACCCAGGATGATCTGCCTTCGCAAGTCATGATGTTTTTCAAAAGCGACGCGGATACCCAGAACGCCGGGATACTGGCGCTTACTAAGATTACCGAAAAGAAACTGCTTGAAATCCTGAAAATCAATAAAGACAAAATAGACTGCACCCACAAGACCTTTGGCGGACGCAAGGCTTATGTCATTGGGCAGAAGGGCAAGGAAGAAGACAAGGCGGTAGTTACTTATTTGAAGTCCAATCTGGTACTGATTTGTGACGACGATAGAGCTGAAGATTTCTGCAAAAACGTGGGTAAGACCAAAAACGAGAAATTAATGGCCGCGGATAAGAAAGCTGATAAAAAGGCCTTGATGTATGTGCTTTTCGCCAATGAGAAAGCCGCAAAGCCAAAAGCTGATTCGAATACCCCGCAGCAAAACCCGATGAACGTTAATCCTCTCGAAAATATTGATTCGGCCATGATTGCCCTTGACCTGACCGGCAAAGACCAGAAAGATCTCAGCCTGAAAGCCGACCTGAAATGTACTGACGCTCAGAACGCCGCACAGATGGCTATGCAGCTTAAGACTTTTGTTATGATCATGGGGATGCAGATGGGCCAGGACCCGGAATTGGGAAAAGCGGTTACGGAAGCGATCAAGATCGATCAGAAGGATAAGGACATTAAAGTTGATATTTCCATATCCGAGGAAATTCTGGGAAAACTCAAGGAATTGTCAAAACAAAAACAGCAGAACGCTATTGCTCAAGGCAATGCAGCCGGTGCGAAAGCCCCGGCAAAAGCTCCCGCTCCTGCAAAATAAGTCTCATAAATATTTTTAAAACTGATCCGGCAAACAAGTCACATTGCCGGGTCAGTTTTTTTACTTTACAGGGGGCTGGTTGAAGCTTCATTAATGCCGGAAGAGTTGATTTTTTGGGTTTTTAGAACTATTTTATTATTGTTGCGGAAGTTGACTTGGCTGTTTCCATGGACTATATTAGGTTGCCGTTCAATAGAAGTTGTTTTTAGCGGGAAACTTTAATGTGGAGTTCAGGGAAACAGGAAGAAACAGGCGGAAAAGGTAAATACGTATTTGCCCTTTTTTTAGTCGCGCTTGGCATTCTGGTTTTTTATTATAATTTCCGGATAGATGACACTAAATATGACGAGATAATTGAAAAAACGGCAAAAAAATATAATCTGGACAGCCGTTTGGTAAAAGCGGTTATTTTTCAGGAAAGCAAATTTGATCCCGGTGCGCGCGGTTCTCAAGGTGAAATAGGCCTGATGCAAATAATGCCCGGCGGCGCGGCGGTTGACTGGGCTAAACATTATAAAGTCGATAATGTTCGAGAGGGGCTGCTTTTCAGCCCGGCCCTCAATATTGAGATTGGAACGTGGTATTTGGCGGAGGCTTTGAAACGCTGGCGCAAATATAAATATGCCAATGAACTGGCGCTTTGTCAATACAATGCGGGTGGAAAACGGGCGGATGCCTGGAAGCCTGAAAAGTATGACGGCGAGGTTATCGACCGGATAAAGATACCGAGCACCAGAGCCTATGTGAAGTCGATAATGCGCAAATATGAAACGTACTGTAAAATGACAGGTAAGCTATGAACAAAATAATTCTACTCTTTCTTGCTGTCGGTTTGTCTTGTTGCGTTTTTGCTGAAAGCGAGCGGAAAAACTGGTGTGAGCACTTTAATCCGGCGGTTGACGGCAAAGAAGGCGGACTGCCCTCCGGCTGGGAGGTTAAAGCCACCGTATGGGGCGTGAAGAAGACTGCTTTTGAAATTGAAAGTGGAAAAGAAGAAGACTTGGTCAGTTCTAAAATCATTGGAATGCTGAAAGTCTTTGCCGATGAAGCTACCGGCGCTTTGTTCTGTGAACCTTATAAAACCGTGGATTTGACCAAGACTCCTGTTTTGCGCTGGCGTTGGCGCGTGAATGCCTTTCCGAAAGGCGCTGACGGCCGTAACAGAAGTAAAGACGACCAGGCGATTGTAATTTATGTCGGCGCGAATGACTGGATGTTCAAAAAGAGTATCGCTTATCGCTGGGAAACGGATACGCCGGTCGGTTGTGAAGGAAGCAGTCGTTATGCCGGCGGCACGGTTATCGTAAAATGGTTTTGTCTCCGTAATCAGCAGAGCGGTAAAAATAAATGGATTATTGAAGAGAGAAATATCGCTGATGATTTCAAAAAGGCCTTCGGTTTTATTCCAAAAGAATTTGTCCTCAGTATCGGCGCCAACAGCCAGAATACGAAATCCGAATCCCTGGCCTTTGTTGACTTTATCGAATTCCTGCCTTTGAATAATAACGGGGAACTTGAGATAGCCCAGGTAAGCGCGACCGCCGATTCCAGTAGAAAACAACAGTAACCCGCCCCACTTTCCGGCTTTTTTAGAAGTTTTTTTGAAAAATTATTCATTCATAAGACGTTATGACTTTCCATGAATTCGCTTTCCGCTCATAAAATAATATCCCGTTGTTTTATTTTAATATTAAGCTGGAATATTCTTGTTTCGGGTGTAAATTAAGGTACTTACAAGTACATTATTTAAGTAAACCGGGATGAAGAAGTGACAGCGAATAGAAAGATTTTAGAGAAAATAGCTACTCCGGCTTTGATCGCGGAACAGGAACTTTTTCTGATAAAATACGCGGAGAATGAGGAGGAAATTGAAGCGGCGATGCGGCTGCGCTACGAGGTGTTCAATATTGAGCAGGGCAAAGGCCTGCAATCCGCCAGGATCAACGAAATTGACCAGGATGAATTTGATGAACATTGTCTTCAGTTGATCATTGTGGAAAAGAAAACTTCCCGAATCGTCGGTACTTACCGGGTTCATCTGGGGATCATCGCCCAAAAAGAGCTCGGATTTTATTCCGCACGGGAATATAATATCAAAGGACTTGAAAAGATTGCCGATGAAATTGTTGAAGTGGGACGGTCCTGCGTACATCCTGATTTTCGAACCGGTTCCGTGATCGGATTGCTTTGGAGCGGACTCAGCGGAACGCTGAAGCGTTCAGGGTTGAGATATCTGCTCGGCTGCGTCAGTCTGGAAACGGTTGACCCGAACATCGGCTGGGCTCTGTATGAGCATTTCAAACGGCGCGGACAGTTGTGCCCGACCCTGAACGCTACTCCGGCCGCCGGTTACGAACTGCCGCCCCCCGAACGTGACCGCGTCAAGGAGCTTCTTAAGGAAAAGATTACGTTACTGAAGAATATCCCGCCTTTGTTCAAAGGGTATTTGCGCCTGGGCGTCGGCGTTTGCGGAATCCCTATTATTGACCGGGAATTCGGCACAATAGATTTTTTGATTTTACTGGATACTAATAAATTGCCGGAAAAATACGTTAAGCATTTCTTCAAGTAGTTTACCGGGAGCTTTCTGTATGGCGATTATTAGAAGAATATCAAGGATTTTTTTATTGACGGCCTGGATGCTGATCATCTGGATATTCATGATTTTGCTCAGTTTCGGCAGGTATTGGAAGGTGCAGCGCCGTTTCGGAATACTCTCTTTGGTATGGGGTAAGGGCCTTGCCTGGATTTTTGGCATTAAGACCAAAATAGTCGGCGATACCGGTGATTTTAAGGGCGGACTGGTGGTCTCCAATCATTCAGGATATATTGACATATTGGTTCATGCGGCTGTATTTCCAATCAGGTTCGCCCCGAAAAGCGGGCTCCGGAAATGGCCGGTTATCGGCTGGTTCCTGATTTGCGGACGTCCGATATGGGTCGACCGCTCGTCGCCGCGAAAATCGAAAGTCGTGGCTCAGCAGTTCAAGGATTCCATGGATAATGGTATTCCGCTGCTGGTTTACCCGGAGGGTACCAGTACTGACTGTCGGCACGGGATTTTGAAATTCAAATCGACGCCGTTTGCCGCCGCCGGCGAAAACAACAACTGGATATTACCGACGATAATACGTTACGGCGATACGCCGGACGGGAAACCGGTGGCGTGGTATGGGGATATGACTTTGTTGCCGCATTTGTGGCGTATCTTGGGTTATAAAGAGATCCGGGCGGAGGTGACGATTATGAAACCGTTTAAACCTGATGGCCGCGACCGTAAAGAATTAGCCGAATTTACCCACAGGATAATGGCGGAGGAATATGAAAAGATTTATAAGTCGGAACTTTAAGCATTGAATTATACTGTTTAAGGTTGAATTTTTAACTTTAAGTAGCGCCGTGTCTCGATGAGACCGGCGAGATGAAACGTTGTCAGGCAATATAATGGTTGCTTATTGCCGCTTTCATCGAAAGCCGGCCTACTTGTCGGCAATATAAATGTTAAATTTTCAGATTAACAAATTATATTAGAAATACCCTTAAAACTTAACCCTTAAAACTTAAAACTGATAAAGGGAGGAAAATATGATTCTGATTTTGAATACTTTCAAGCGGGCATTATCCGAAGCCTGGAATATGTTGATAGAATTTCCGTTGCCCTTTTTAAATCATGGCGACAACAAAAAATATGTCGGGACTGAAAGCGCGGTAATCCTGACACAGATGTTGTTTCCGGTTGTCGGGATTATTTGTGCGGTATTGGCCTGGCTGCTTGGAAAAATACTGGGAACTTTCTTTTATCCTGTCCCGGCGGCGGCTGTATTTGCCGGTATTCTTACTTGTTTCTGCGTCTACAAGGATAACGGCCGTGGCCTGGCCGGGCTTATGGCCCTGGTTTGTTATAAGCGGAAAAACGTTTCTTTCGAGAATACCCTGCTGAATCTGCCTGATGGGATTGGCGACATGAGTATGCCGGCCGCGACTTTGACTATGATTTTGGTAATTATGTTCAAACTTCTTGCTTTTTCTCTTATGGTGCTTTACGGTTATACTTTCTGGCTGATCAGCGTATTGGTGCTCGAATTTACCATTGAGGGCGACTTGGCGACTTTAAATTCGCTGGAGCAGGGCCGGCCGCACTTGGCGATAAAAAAGGCAAAGCAGCGGTATATATGGTTTTGGGCCGCTTTCCTGATTCTGTTTGTTTTGCTGAAAGCCCCGGCTGCCAATCTGGTTCTTTTCGGCGTCGCTTTCGCTTTTGATCACGGATTGAAAACTTACTGTCAGAACAAGTTTAACGGGATCGAAAGCGGAATAATCAGTCTGGCGGCCTATGTGTTTGAATTATTTGCTCTTTTGCTTGGGCTTCTATTTTTAACTAAAGGAGCAGTGGTTTTATTATAACCCGATACAGGATCTTTGAGGAGAATTATAATGGCCGGTAGGAAGAAAATCCTTTTTCTGGTTTTAATGGGTTTCTGGCTGGCGGCGACGCTGGATGCAGGTAATTTCAACGCTTTGTACCGGAGCGGTTTGCGTAAGATTAAAGCCCGCGACTATAAAGGCGCCCTCAATGAATTTAAAGCCGCTTATAAAGCCGCTGAATTATCGTCCGAGGAAGTGAAGATACTTTTCGCCGTTGCGAATGCGCATTATAGGCTCAAGGAATACAAGGAAGCGCATAAATGGGCCTCCCGGATTCTGGATATTCCTGATTTAAAACATGGTGACAGGATCAATGCTTATCTCAAGTTGATAAGTTACTCAAAAAAGCTTGAACGTTATGATGACGCCCGGGATGAAATAAGTTCGGCCTTGGCGGTGGTTGCGGATAATAAGGAAAAGGTCCTTTTCCTGATGGAAAACGCGCGCCTTATGGAAGCGCAAAAGGATTATTCCGGAGCAGCCGGGGCCTGGCTTGAATGCGTTGCGGCGTGCGGGAAATCTTCGCCTGATTGGGAGGCGGCGCAAAAGGAATATATCGCGATTTTATTCAAGTTGAAAGATTATGTGAAGATCCTCAAATATATTGATACTTTGAAAATAGACTCCTGGAAAAGCGACGCGCAGCAATTTGTCTTTTATTATGCCGGACTGTGCGCCTGCAAGCTCGGAAATTATAAACTCGCGGTAAAATGGTTCGAAAAAATGTCGTCCACGAAACCGGCATGGCTGGTTTATTCAAAAAACAATCAGCTCGGCGATACCTGGAAGAAACTGCACGAATACGAAAAAGCCTATAAATGCTATGAAGTCATCTATAAAAATGCCGCCCTCCATAATTATTACCGGGCGAACAGTTTACTGCTGATGGCCGAATTGCGTTATACCCAGAAAAAATATCCCGAAGCCATCCGTTTGTGTGAAGAACTCAAAAAGTTTCCGAAAGCCTCCGCAAGCCAGTTGAAACGTGCCGACCGCCTTCTCGCTTTGATAAAAAAAGCAAAACTTTGAATCAGGTCATTGTTTTTCAATAAAAAAACGATTATGGAAAAGATCAGCTTTAATTTTTCATATTTGCGGTTATTGTTATAGCTTGTTATTAACCTTTAACCCAAGGGGAACGACATTATGCAGCCTCAGGAATGGATAGAACGTAATCGAAAATATACCTTAACCGACGGAAACAGCGGTTTTTCAATTGCTTTTGCCGGAATGAAATTCACAGACTCCGATCTTGACGCCATGGCGGAAAAATTTGCGCGAGCCAAACGTGAAATGACCCGTATCGAAGCCGGGGAAATCAAAAATCCCGACGAAAACCGTAAAGTTACGCATTTTTCCGACCGCGCCGCTTATCCGGTCGGTAAGGAATTTGCCGAAGTTGAAAAATTTGCCTCCGAGGTCCGCCGCGGCAGGATAACCGGGCAGGGGGGGCGTTTCCGTTCCCTGATTGTTAATGGTATCGGCGGCTCGGCTTTGGGACCGCAGCTTATGCAGTTTGCCGTCAACGGGCCGTACTGGAATGAATTGAAGGAAGTTGACCGCCAAAGCAATCTGAAAGTTTATTTTCTCGATAATACCGATTCCGCCGGTTTCGCCGATGCACTGGCGGTCATTGATCCCGCCACTACTTTGGTCGCCACGGTTTCTAAATCCGGCGGCACCCAGGAAACGCGCAACAACATGATCGCGCTGGAAGATTATTATGACGAGGCCGGAGTCGATTTCGCCAGACATGCTGTGGCGGTTACTATGAAAGACAGCAAACTATGGAAACACGCCGAAGAAGAAAGCTGGCTGCGGATATTCGAAATGGCTGAATCAATCGGCGGCCGCACCAGCGAAACCAGTATCGTCGGGCATTTGCCGGCGGCTTTGGCCGGGATTGATTTCAAAGCTTTCCTTGACGGCGCATGTTTCATGGATGAATGGACCAGAAACGGGAATTATCTCGAAAACCCGGCTTATATGCTTGCCGCCATGTGGTATATCGCAGGCAAGGGCAAGGGCGACCGCAATATGGTTATCGTGCCTTATTCGGACCGTTTGATCCTTCTCTCCCGTTATTTCCAGCAACTGGTTATGGAAAGCCTCGGTAAGGAAAAAGACCTTGACGGCAAAACCGTACACCAAGGGTTGAACGTTTTCGGCAACAAGGGCGGTACGGATGCGCATGCTTTCATTCAGCAGTTGAATGACGGTCGCGACGATTTCTTCGTTACTTTCATTGAAGTACTGAAAGATCCAATGGTGCTGCCAATAGACGAAAGTTCCAGCATGGGAACCTACCTGCACGGGTTCCAGGAAGGGCTTTCCGCCGCTTTGCGCGGTAAGGGCCGCCAGACGATCAGCATTACTATCGAAGAAGTCAATGAATACAATCTCGGTATGATTATCGCCCTTTACGAACGTGCGGTGGCGGTCTATGCTGAATTCATTAATATAAATGCCTTTCACCAGCCCGGTGTCCAAGCTTATAAACTGGCGGCGCAGGGTATTCTCGACCTTCGCCGGAAATTCATGGCGGCAATGATGGAATGCGGCGAATGCGGCGGCACTGCCGCGGAATTTGCAGCGAAAACCGGCTTGTCCGAACACGAAGTCGAAATCGGCGGTTTGTTGGCCAAAGCGGCGTTGAACTGTGACGTCGTGAACCGCGAATACGATGCTGAAAAAGGCTGGATCTACAGCATTAAATGAGTTTGCCGAAATTCATAGTTTCTACGGAAGAGGCGGCCGGGATTCTGCAAGTCCCGCCGCCTTGCAATTACCGGGAGGTGGAAAAAAAATATCCG
>JBAYCO010000037.1:0-14644 GCA_041668685.1 Victivallaceae bacterium
AGTTTTATTGACGGCCATGCTGAATGGCGGCTCTACTCTCAGATTCCACTCTCATCGGGACATACTGAATTTAACGCTTTTTGGAGTAAGCAATAGAAGATGAAATTAATTTTTACTATTTTTTCATTGTTGTGGGCTTTCTGCGCATTCTGTATGGAAATACAGGTTAACGGGGATTTCGAAAAGTGTTCTCTGCATAAAAACGAAGTCGGACTGTGGCCGGACAACTGGCATCGAAGTAAAGGGTCACAAAAAGCTCTCATTGAAGTTTACGAAAATGCCAAAGGGACGCATTCCGGGAAATATGCGTTAAGCCTCGAATGCGAACCCGGCGAACGCGCTTACATTTTCCATCATCCGTTAATTCGAGTTGGAAGCGGGGACACTCCCGATGTGACGGTATGGATGAAGGGAGTTGGCAGGGTTGTTACAGGATTTGTCGTCTACGGTTATACCGATGACCCTAAGAAATTCGTTCATATTTCATCCGTGTCCTCGAAACCATTCCAGACCGGGGGAAAATGGTACAAAAATACTTTCACGTTTCAGATGAAATCAAGAGAAAAGAACGGCAAAACCTATGACAAATTTTTGTTAATGCCGTTTATTGATCTCCGTGGCGAAGGCTCTGTGGTAATTGATGCTTATTCCATTAACGTCCGGGACAAGAAGGGGGAATAATTGAGAAAGTTTTTTACATTGTCTGGTATATTTATACACTTGACGGAACTGGAGCAGGTTATGAAATTTGTATTTCTATTTGCCGCAGTCTTCATTGGGATCAAAGTTTTCAGCAAAGACATCGCAATTGTACGCGACGGCAAGCCGCTTGCTACGATTGTACTGGATACGAAACCCACACGCGCGGCGCAATTTGCAGCTTTTGAACTGGCGCACGTCATAAAACTGATTACCAAGGCGGAGTTGCCGATTACCCGCGATGCTGCCTCAGTAAGGGGAATCCCGATTTACATTGGCGGGCATGGTGATTTTGCCCCGGAAGAATATATGGTTCTCGTTCAGCCGGAAAAGATCATTCTTTCCGGAAACGACGGCGCTGATTTCGGGAAGGTGGATTATCAAAACTGGAAAACCTTTCCTCAAAATAAATATGCCCTGAAAGGAACAACCTACGCCGTTTACGATTTTTTGGAAAAGTTTTGCGACGTGCGGTTCGTATTTTACGGCGATAACGGGATCGCAATGCGGGAAAGACCGACGCTTTCAGTACGTTCCTGTAATTACAAATTTATCCCGGCAATGTCTACGCGTCAATTCAATTTTTCCAGAGACCCGGCAGCAAATGTAACCAAGCGGGACCTGGCGCTTCTTGATCTTCGCTGGCGTAAAAACGTATTAAATGGCGAGGTGAATCACAATACCTGGAGTATCTATTTCCGCTATTGGGCCCAGGCGACCGGTTCTTTTTACGGCGCCAAACTAAATGGACTTTTTATTGAAAAGCATCCGGAATATTTTGCGCAAGGGTATAAAAACAAGTCACAAATTTGTGCCGTTCATTCGAAATTTCCGGGCGATAAAAACCTGCCTCCGCAACTCTGTCCGTCGCATCCTTTCCCAACCGAATATTTTGCGAACGAGGCTTACGAGGTATTCAGCGGTAAATTTGTTCCCGGCGCAAGAATCCAACCTCCGCGAATCAAAGGCGTAGACTATTATTATCCCATTCTTGAAGACGACAATAAATATTGGTGCAAATGCGCCAAGTGCCGGGAAATGTTCAAAAATATTTCGCCCAAGCTTCGTCATGGTTATATTCATTTCGACTGGATTAACAGGATTGCACGCACCGCGAAAAAACTTGATCCGCAAATTGGCATTATTACTTGTGCCTATTCTGATTCTCTTTTCTATCCCGATCCCGGCATTCTCAAACTCGAACCGAACATAGCGGTAAGATTATGTTTGGCAATTGACTCATGGTACCATCCCGGCCTCTATAAATGGCAGCATAAAATTTATAAGGAGTGGGTAAAAAACGAAGCGAAAAAACGTCCTCTGTCTCTTTGGCTTTACATGCTCTGTCCCGGATTTGAAGCAAAAAAATATTACCGTTACGTCGATTTTTTCCCGGTACTCTATCCGTGGAAAGCGGCACAATATTTCGAGGAATTTGTCAATGACGGTATTCAGGGATATTACTCTGAGGTTGATTCTTCTTCTCAATGGCTGGAAGCATACGTCGGCAACCGGATTGCCTTTGAAGGCAAAAACGCCGATACAGACAAAATTATCAATGATTATTTTACCATGTGTTACGGCGCCGCGGGCGAAAACATGAAACAATTCTACCGTGAAATGGAAAACATTTCCTGCAATCCGGCAAACTACCCCCCAAAAGTGATGACCAATTTCCGCAAATCCTCATTTGCCGGAGGCGTCATCCATACAGAGCAGGTAAACTTTGGACTGGCGTCGGCAAGGCGATTAAATCTACTGCAAAAATTCATCGATGACGCAAAATCTAAAGAATTAACGGCTCCTGAAAGAAGTCGCCTGGAATGGTTTATTTCACACGTATGGGCGCCGGCAGTCAGGGGTAAAAAGAATTTTGACAAACGGGAGCGGCTTCGCAATGTTCCGCCGCCGGCGGCCAGGGCGGGAAAAAACAGGAAAGCTTTCGGTATCCCGGCAAAAGCTGATTTTTCCGATACGGAACCGATTTTGCTTGAATACCTGCTCGATGGTTCTCAGGACAAAAAAGACGCACCAAAAATATTTCTGGTATCCGATGGGGAATATTTGTACGTTAAATATTCTGAAAAAGGCGGTACCGCATACAATAACCGGCGGCTTTCTGTCTGGAAAAACGGCATTGAGTTCTTCATGGGTTACAGGCAAAATTATCCATTGCGGCAAATTGCGATTGCTGCGGATGGTTCAATGCAGGTGATTCAACGCGAGATTGAAGGCGGCGTGCCGAGAATTTCCCCCATTTCGGTATCAGGAGTGAAAATTGAAAACATCTGCGACGAAAAGGGCTGGCATTTTACTTTTGCGTTCCCGCTTTCAGAAATACTGCCGGATAAAAAGATCGAGCCCGGAAAAAGATTCCTTATGAATGTATTCCGTTCATGCCGTTTTGAAGGAGGAAAATCTCGTTCATGGAGCATTAGCAATGGCAAGGGGTCTTATGTCCAGAATCTGGAAAGAATGGGTAAAGTCTATATTCCGGAGTAAGAATGTTTACAATTGAGAAATTAGAAGATTTTTCGAGATTCCGACGCTGGCAAATATTTATTAAGTCTTTCAAAACCCCCTGTCTCCAGGGGCGTATGTTACGCTGTTTTATTTATTCAGCTTTATGCCATCGTCGGTGATCGTAATCCGGCGTTCTTTGTATAAATTGCCTATCGCCTGCTTGAAAACCCGTTTGCTTATGTGGAAATGTCCTTCAATTTCTTCCGGGGAGGATTTGGCGTTGAAAGGCAGAAAACCGCCGGCTTCTTCGAGCTTTTCGAGAATAAGCGGTTTTTCCTTGATAATCCCGGAAAAACCCGGTTTGCGCAGGCTCACGTCTATTTTTTTGTCTTCCCGCAGTTTTGAAATATAGGCGGTGAGCGTATCACCCGGCTTTACGGCCTGGTGCAGTTCATTTTTATAAAGCATGCCCATGTATTGATTGGCGATCAACACGCTGAAGCCGATCTCATCTTCGGAACATACCAGGATATCGACTTTATCGCCGCGCCGAAAATTGTTTTCATGGGTTTTTTTCGCGAAAACATGAAGACGGCTGGAACCGAATATCCTGCCGCTTACTTTGTCCAGAACTATCCTGACCGGATAACTTTTTCCCTCGGACATGTGTTCTTTTTGTTCGCGGAAAGGTACGAACAAATCTTTATCAAGCCCCCAATCCATGAAAGCCCCGACCGGAGTAACGTCGGTAACAGTCAGAAAAGCGGTTTCACCGACCATCGCTTTCGGGGTTTGCGTAGTGGCTACCGGCCGGTCTTCAGAATCCAGATATAAAAAAACGTCGAGAATACTGCCGATATCCGTTCCCTCCGGAACGAATTTGCGCGGCAGCAGCACTTCTTCATCACCATCAGCGAGAAACGCCCCGAAATCCACCATGCGGTAGACTTCCAAACGATTCATTTGACCCATTTTCAGCATATAAAATCCTTTTTCCCATAAAGTACAGCCGAATACAATCATTACAAGAACGAGCCTTGCGGTTGACGTTTTTTTTATTAACAAGCAACGAATATCAACCTTTAAAAAACAGGTGCCAAAATGAAAGATTTTGAGTTTTTATTCAGACGGGAACATCCGGTTTACAACACAAACAAAGCTCTCTGGAAACGCAGTTCCGAAGCGTATTCCGGCGGCGCGGCGTATATTGAAAGAGCGCTGATAAAACATGTTTCGGAGATAGACCTGGAATTTCTGGAACGCCGGCGGCGCGCCTATTATTTCAATTATCCCCGCAAGATCGCGCGCCTGATAACTCATTACGTGTTGTCCAGCGATCCGCAGCGGCACGGCGCCGATTCCCAACTGCTTGAGGATTTCTCCCGCAACGGATTGCGGACAAACGAAGTTATGCGGCAGTTTTCCACGCTCCTGAATGTTTACGGTTCCGCGTGGATGCTCGTTGAAATGCCCCGCTTCGAAGGCGAAATAGACCCGGAACGCAAACAGCGTGAACGTATCCGCCCCTACGCGGTCGCAATTCCCCCCATGGCGGTTGTCGACTGGGCATACGGCAGTGACGGGCGGCTGCAATGGGCTTTGGTGGAGGAATTTTCCTGCGACAATACAAACCCTTTTGACGTGCCGGTACGCCGAAGGTGCCGCCGCTTGTGGACAAGAAACGAATGGACGCTCTTCGAAAAGGACGGCAGTACCGGCACTGCCGTCATGCGCGAACACGGCAGCCACAATCTGGGAATGGTTCCGCTGGTTCACGCGGTTGAAGCGGACGGTTTCGGCATGCACGCCAACCACTGGTTCGAGGACATCGTACGGATTTCCGACGCCATTTTGAACAACGAGTCCGAAGCCCAGATGAACATTGTCAAGCAAATGTTCGGCCTGCTGATCATTTCTGAGAATTTCGTCCGCAGCGCCCGGACCCAGCAGACTGTCACAAGTGAGGAAGATGATACTCCCCCGCCGAAATTCAGCCACATCCTGGCGCGTTCCGCCGCCATCTGGGAAGGAAGCGAGGAAAAAGGCATAAGCCGTTATATTTCTCCTTCGGGAACTGAAACCAGCCACATCCGGGAAGAAAACATCAACCTGAAGAAAGAAATGTTCGATATCGTCGGTATGGCTATCCAGCGCGAATCGCCAAGCGCGCAGACTGCGGAATCCAAAGCCTGGGACCATCAGAACGTCAAACAGTTCCTGGTTTCCAGGGTGGATATTCTGGAACAGGCGGAAATAAAATGCTGGGAATTCATGAATCTATGGGATCCCGGAATAAAAGTCCCGGAAATCGTTTACAACCGGGAATTCGCCGTTGTCAACCTGAAAGAATCAATAGATACGCTGTTGGGGTTAAACAGTATTTTCGCGGGCGGCGAATACCGGCGGGAAATATCCCGCGCCGCCGTAAGTATTCTGGAAAAAATTAAAAAAATAAGCCCGGAAACCCGCAAAACCATTCTCGACGAAATCGGGAACAGCACGGAAAAGTGAGGTAAATATGTTTGAAGATCGTTTACAGGAACCGGTAACTCTGCAAGTCCCGGAAGGGACTTTCAGCGACGGGCAAGACAGTTATACGGAATATTCGGCCTGTGCCTTGATAACGGATTTTACGCAACGGGACATAAACCGTTACGGCACGGTCAAAAACGGGAAAATATTTTTGCTGCGCTGCGACAACGAACCTTTACCCGGCAGCCGGATAATCTACGAAGAAAAAACTTACGATATAAAGGATATCAAAATCTGCCGCAACCTTAACGGGGAAACAGAATGTTATCGCTGCGTAGTGGCGTAAAACTAAAGGCCGAAAATGTCGGAGTCTTTTTTGTCGGAGCCTTTCTGCTGGGAAATTTCCGCCAGTGAGACTCTGACTTTCTTCAATTTGTCTGCTACATCGCGCATTTCTTTTTTACTGTCAAGGGCCAGGGTCAGTTCCCTGTGAAGCTCCATGATCTTTGCATGGAGTTTTTTCAGGTTGGGGTCTTTCTGAATCAGTTTAATACGCAGTTTAAGCATTTCCCGGAGAAGCTGTTTCTCCTGTTTTTGTAAATTCTTTTCTTTCCGCTCAAGGTCGGTTTGTTCGTCATCAGCGCCGAAACAGAATACCGCCGCACAGCATAAAAGTATAAGTAAAAATTTTTTCATGACCACTCCTGAAATATTTTAAGTTATTATCCGTATCGTAATAAAATACCGCCCTTTTAGATTTATGCAATATAAATCCTGGCTTCCGGCATAAAAACCGCTGCAACATCGCTTAAAACGTAATTTTCTTTTTTAAAGGCTTTGTCAATTCGCGGGACGGCTGTATATTTTTGCATGAAGAAATCTTTATCACATCTGCCGAAACATAAAAGGGAAGAACTCTGGGCGGTTACAGCGATCATTACCGAAATGATTGATGCTGAGTTTATCATTCTTTTCGGCAGTTACGCCCGCGGCGACTGGGTCGAAGACAGATACATCGGCGACGACAATATTTTTTACGAATACCAAAGCGATTACGATCTGCTTATCGTCGTGCAAGACCTCCCGAAATACCAATATAAAGGCTGCCGTAAGCGAATCAAAAGAAAAGCCCGCATAACGGCGGATTGCGATACCCGGCTGAGCATCATAATGCACAGCGTCGATGAAGTCAAAGCCGCTATAAAACGCGGCAATTATTTTTTCTGCGACATTAAAAAAGAGGGGATACTGCTCTATTCTTCCAAACGTTTCCGGCTTCCGGCGGTAAAAGAACTCAACCTTAAACAGCGCTTGGGCAAGGCTGAAAAAGACTTCACGGACTGGTTTGAAAAAGCAGAAAGTTTTAATAATGGTTATACAGATGCAATGCAACGTAAAGATTATAATAAAGCAGTTTTCGATCTTCATCAAGCGGCGGAACGTCTTTATGATACGGTTATATTGGTATTTACCGGTTACAAGCCCAAACTGCATGATCTCGAAGAATTAGGGATAAAAGTTAACCGCCTAAGCCCCGAATTCAAGGAAATTTTTCCGCAAAACACGGATGAAGAAAAACGGCTCTTCAAACTGCTTAAAAACGCCTATATCGGGGCCAGATACGACATGAACTATAAGATAAGCAAAGAAGAATTGGAATATCTTGCCGAACGGGTAAAACTGCTTCAAGAAACCACCGAAAAAGTCTGCAAAGAAAAGATAGAAAGCTTTACGGGATAAAGATGTTGAAAAAATCAGAAAAACCCCAAACCGTAAACTTGTAAGTTGACAAAAGCTTGATATTATAGAGGAGATGCTGTATATTGATTATAGAAAGAATAAAATTAATAGATCCTTATGATAAAGATTTAGCAGATCAATACAAGGCAATTTTTAAGAAATTTGAATTAGCAGAGGTTCCTGCTGGAGCTTATACTATAAAATTCCTTGAAATTAATGGACGTTCGATAGCGATTGATGACTTAGCGACCTATCTGAAAAATGATAAAAATGATTTCAAGAAATTAATGAAAAATATAAATTTGCAATTAAATAGTAAAGAGCTACTCCGGGATAAAAAAAGTTACAGAACAAAAATGGGATTCTGGAGTTTAAGGCGAATAGCGGATATTCAAGGTTATTTGGGTTTTTATCAGATGAAGGGGGCAGTCAAGAAATTATCATTTGTTCACATGGTTATTGGAAGACGGACGGTAAAGGGAGTAACGAAAAACAACAAAAAGAATTTCGTAGAGCTAATAAATTTAAATTACAATATCAAAATAGAGAGATATTATGAATAAGAAAATCAAATTAGATTCAGAAATAGAAGAATTATTAAAAAATACCCGGACTACTGAAGAAATTTTAGCATCCTTGGAAGACTTAGAGCCTTTGGATTTAGACAAAGACCCTGAGTATGTTGCTGATTTCATGAAAGGTATGCTCATTGAAGATATTCTGAAAGCTATGGAAGATAATAAAATAAGCAAAGTAAAATTAGCGAAAAAACTTGGCAAGAGCCGCCAGTACGTTACTCGTATATTAAACGAAACCGCTAATTTTACGCTCAAAAGTATAGCTGAAATTGCTTGTGCTCTTGATATGCAAGCTCAAGCAAGGATTTACGCTCAGGATGAAGTTTTGAATATATCTAAGAAAACATTCCAGATAGAAGTTAAAAACTTTAACTTTGAAAAAGAATTTAGAGACATTGATGATAGCGAATATATATCTTCAACGTGTTATAAAAGGTCATTTACTTTTGTGCCATTAAAAAAAGCAGTATAACCCAATTAAAATAAAATGAAAAAATCAACAATACAACTTAGTAAGTTTTTTATAACTAATCTTAATATAAAATGGGTTAAAGGAAAGGCTTCCGGAAACGCAATTAAATTAGGATTCGATTTTAATTTAGCTTTTCATGAAGAACATAAGAATCATTTTAAGCTTGAGTTTAGCGTATTAGCTATACCTGAAGATGGTTTTAGCGGTATAAGATTAGAGACACAAATAGATGGATATTTTCATTTTCCGGAAGGAATAGATTTTAAAGAAATGCATTATCTGGCGATATTAAATGGATCTTCGATCCTTTATGGTATTCTACGCGGGCAACTTGCCCTCATCACTGGCAGCTTCCCTGGCGGCAAGTTTATGCTTCCGGCTGTAGTTATGGAAGATGTTATTCCTGAAGTCATTAAAATGAAACAGCAGGAAGTTGAGAAAAAGGAAAAGAAACAAAAGAAAATATCCGCTAAACCCAATAAAAACAAATCTAAAAAGAAAACTCCTTCTCAATAGAATTTATTACTTCGCGAATTTGATGCGGGGATCGACGACGACATAAAGGATGTCCGCCAGCAGTATTCCGCCCAGGGTCAGCGCCCCTCCGAAACAAAACAGCGCCATTTGCAATGGATAGTCTCGGCTGTTCAGCGACAACAGCGACAGCGAACCCATGCCGGGAATGTTGAAAACGTACTCGACGATAATACTGCCCGCCACCAGTCCCGGCAGCAGTCCGGCAAACAAGGTTATCAAAGTTATCATGCCGTTGCGCAAAGCGTGCTTGAAAATAACGGCGCTTTCCGGCAAACCTTTGGCGCGCGCCATGCGGATATATTCCTTGTTAACCACGTCCAGCATGCTCGAACGGGCAAAACGGGAAATCCCGGCGAAACCGGCATAACTCAGGCAAACCACAGGTAAAACATAATGTTTGGCGGTTTCCCATAGCAATTGCCATGAAGTCATAGATTCAGGGTTGTCCGGGGTCAGGCCGGAAAGCGGAAAAATCGGGTAGAGGCCGCCTTGGCAAAGATAAGCCTGGAGCAGCAAAGCCACCCACATTCCGGGCAGAGAATACAGGAAAAAAAGAAAAAACGTCGTGCCGCGGTCAAAAAGCGAGTCCGGGTAAATCGCGGAGTAAATACCCAGCGGAATGGCCAGGAGATAGATGATGCAGACCGCGAAAAAATTCAGTTTTACCGTCACCGGCAAGCGTTCCAGGATAACATCCGCTACCGGGCGGCCGGGATCTATTGAAGCGGAAGCGCCGAAATCGGCGTAAAGCACAACTCCTTTCAGCCAATAAAGAAAACCAACGTAAACAGGTTTGTCCAGGTGGAGTTTTTCCCGCATAGCGGTGTTCTCGCCCAATGCTCCTTTTTCCGCGGAAAGCTGTCCGGCGGCGGGATTGTCGTCCATAATCGAACTGCGCGTCGGGTCGCCGGGCGCCAGGCGCAACAGGAAATAGCTCACCAGCATAATGATAAACAGGGTAAGCAGAGCCAACCCCAAACGTTTTACAGTATATTCAAACAAATTACAGTATCCTTTTCTTTTTTAACAAACCCCGTGAGCGCCTTCCTGTTCAACGTCCCTTTTGGCGGGTTTTTTATCGAGTTCAGTGAGCAGCCGTTTCATATCCTCAATGAAATTTTCCGCCATATCCATGGAAAAGCCTTCCCGTACGACGACGCGCAGCACCGCTATTTCCTCCGCGTCCGGCGGCATGGTATAAGCCGGGACAATCCAGCCGAAACGCCGCAGCCGCTCGGATATTTCAAAAACGTCGTAACGGGACGAGTCTTTCAGTTTCAAGGCGGCCACCGGCAGATATTTCGGGCCGCCGTCGGTCAGGATTTCAAACTTTCCGGTGGCGACGAGCTGTTTTTCGAGGAAATCGGCGATCTGTATGATATTGGTGATGATCCGGGTATAACCGGTACGCCCCAGACGAAGATAATTATAGTATTGCGCCAGGATCATGGAACTCGCCTTGGAAAAATTCAAGCTGTAATTGGCCATGCTGCCGCCAAGGTAGTTTATCTGGAAAATGAGTTCTTCCGGCACCTGCGATTCATCCCGGAAAAGCACCGTACCCATACCCGGATAGACCAGCCCGAACTTGTGATTGGAAATATTGATCGACTTGACCTGTTCCAACCGGAAATCGCATAAGAGTTCGGGAAAAGCAAACGCGGCGATAAAACCGCCGCTGGCCCCGTCCACGTGAATTGGAATATCCAGACCGCGTTCCTTTTTGATTTTCAGCAGATAATTGTTTATTCCGGTAAAATCATCGCACTGTCCGCTGAAAGTCGTGCCGAGAACCGTGCCGACCGCAATCGTGTTTTCGTCGATCAGTGGGCCAATGTCATCGGCGTTGATAACATATTTATCCGGTTTCAGTGGAATGACCCGCATTTCAACGTCGAAATAAAGCGCGAATTTTTCCCAGCAGGAATGCACATCGCCGCCGAAAACAATATTCGGCTTCGAAAAATCCAGACCATCGGCCTTGCGCTTTTTGCGCCAGTTCCATTTGTGGGCGAGCAGGCCGAGCATTATGGCTTCCGACGAACCGACTGTCGCGGTACCAACCGCATCTTGCGAATGAAACAAGTCGCCCGTCATTTTTATAAGGCGGTCATGGATTATCCGGGTTTGAGGGTATTCGTCGGTATCGATATAATTTTTGTTAAGCGATTCCATGATGATTTTCTGCGCTTCGTCCTCCATCCAGGTGGTAACAAAAGAAGCGAGATTCAGCGCCGGGTTGCCGTCCAGATTCATTTCATCATGAATGATCTGGTAAGCGGCACGTGAATCCATGGATTTTTCAGGGAACGCGTTCTTCGATATTTCATCCGTAACCCAGCGTCCGGCATAAGTATAGGAGTTGAAAGGGCGGCTTTCGGATTTCCTGGCGTCGTTTTCCGGATGATACATTGGCGAATCTCCATAGGTTTTCGTTTACTGTTTCACTATAATGAAAATCCGGCACGTTTTCAAGCCCGGTTAAACCGATGCTATGAATTAATTTTTTCCCTGGTTTCTTTTTCAAGGAGTTCAACGACGTCTTTAAACGCCGCCCGGTTTTTTTCATTCATATTGACCAACTGGCGGTGAGCGTCAAGAATAGTCAGGGCTTCTTTCCAGCCGTTGCGGTCGGTTTCCGGGAGATTTTTAAGGGATTCAGGAGTGTCGCCGTCTTTCACAAGCGTAAATACGTCACTAAGCCCGATATTTTCGAGCAGGTAGTTTATATTTTCATTCACTGACAGGATAAGCGCTTTTTTCTGGAATTTTTTAATCATGAAATTGGCGATTTTAGCCAGCAGGCCGAGAATCGTGCTGTCAAGGTATTCCGCTTCCCGCAAATCGATCATAACGTCCTGGACTTCAGGATCGCAAAATATTATATTGAGCAGGTTGTCAAACTCCCTTCCGAGCGTAAAGCGCAAATCCCCGCTCATTTTTATAAAGTAGAGCTGATCGTCTTTGGAATATAAAATTTTACCGTTGTCCATTACTTGCCCCCTCTGCTTACAGACAGGATGGTAATGTCGTCCTTCAAGGTGGAGCCGGGGCGGCCGTTCAATTTGGCAACGAGTTTGGATAGATTCAAATCTTCAGCATTGACCTCTTTCTTTAATTGCGCAAGTTGTTTTTTGATGTCCCGTTCCGGGAGAAGTTCAAGTATGCCGTCGCTGAATATCGTAATGGTGAATTTTTCCGGCAGGTCCATGGAAACGCTTTCATACTCGGTAAAATCAAACATACCGACCGGGGTCGACTTTTTCGCTATCGTTTCAACTTTGCCGTCATGGTGCAGAAAGGGAAACGGGAAATGACCGCCGTTGGCGAAAAGCAGTTTGTTTTCATTTTTCGCCAGCACCCCGTAAAACATCGTGATATATTTATCAAGGTTTTCCTGGTTCAAATATTTATTGAATTTGCTCAGCAGGACGTCCGGCTTGATTATAACATCGTCAAGCTTGTCGTGGTAATTGGCGCGGCTGCTGCCGATAAAACTTTTCAGAAGAAACGTAACAAACGCGGAAGCCGCCCCGTGACCGGAAACGTCAGTCATGTAAAAAGCCGCGTAATTGTCATCGATATTGAAATAATCTATAAAATCACCGCTCATGTACATTGACGGATGCAGGCAGTACTGGAATTTATAGTCGCCGATGGAAACATTGTTTGCCGGCAGCAGTTTAAACTGGACAATACGCCCCGCCTCTTCATCTTTCTGCAGCTTTTCCAGCGACGCCTCAAGCGCTTTATTGGCGGCTTCCAGTTCCAGGGTTCGTTTTTCGACCCGTTTTTCAAGTTCCTGAAGCCGGCGGTAATTTTCTTCGAGCTGCTGTTGCTGGGCCCGTACTTTGATATGGGTTTTTACGCGGACCAGGACTTCATCGAACTGGAACGGTTTGGTAATATAGTCAACTCCGCCTATCTGAAAAGCGTTCAGTTTATCCTTGATATTCTGCATGGCGCTTAAAAATACTACGGGGATGTCACGATATTTTTCATCTTTTTTCAGTTCGTTGCAGAATTCAAAACCGTTCATGCCGGGCATATTTATATCCAGAAGGATAATTTCGGGAGTATTCACTTTCAGGGCCTGAATGGCAAGCTCGGCTTTCGGGAACAGGGAAACCTTATAGCCTTGTTCGCTCAACAATTTATTGAGCAGGGAAAGGTTTTCGACCGTATCGTCGATAATCATTATCCGGTTTTTTTCTGAAACGGCGCTCATGTCTTCCTCTGATAAAAGTATTCTATCACAATATACTGTCAAAAGTCGACATTAGCAACAAAAAATCAGTACTTTGAAGACAATCGCGGCGTCAGGATATGATGCCACAAAAAAATAAGCTTGACCGCTTATTAAAAAGTTTTATGCATTTTGTCGCAATAATAGCGGACATTGTCCCATTCAGCGTCAGGCGGGATTCGATGGTCGGGACAAGGAACGAAACCGCTCAACTCAACCAGCGGCTTCAGTCTTTCTATTTCGGCGTCAACCGCCTTGAAATCCATGGCAAAAACATTTTTGTTCATGCCGCCGACGCCTTTCAGGCCGCGGCCGTACTGTTCGCGCCACGGCGCTATATTGGCGCTCCAGGTGCCGACCTCTATCGGGAACATGGTATTTACGCCGTTGTTTATCCACGTCGGAATAAGCGAGTCTATAAGGCCGTCGCAATCCACTGAAATTATATTTACGCCGTGTTTATTCAGCAAAGCAGTAATCCGTTTATAATGCGGGCCGCATTTCTCGTCAAACACCGACGGTATGACCAGCGGCCCGTTCTTAAAGCAGACATCCTCCCAGAAATTGCCGTAATCAAACTTTATTCCTGTTTCCAAAACGGTTTCCAGGCATTTGTAAGTAAGTTCCGCGCTGGTGTTTATAATTTCGTCATAAAGACCGGGATCATCCGCCCAGAGATAGCTTACTCCGGCAACCCCAAGCCAGTTGCGGATCGTCCCGATCATGCTGCCGCAGCCAAGTCCCAGCGGTTCGCTGCGGGCTTCCTGTTCTTTTTTCAGTTCGTCAAGCCGTTCAAAGTTTATTCTTTCTTTGGAAAACCGCAGGCGCGGCAGATAATGTTCCTCCCACGATTTCCGGTCCTTGAGCAAATGGTCTATTTCCGCCGGAATAGACCCGGCGTCCGGGGCTTCCAGAATAATCACACCGAAAGAATCCCGGACTTTCCTTGAGCCGTCAGGCAATTCTTCAACCACCTCCCTCGCAAAAACCGGATCGATATTGGTATTCGCCGCAAAACCATAACAGCCCCAACCGAAATCAAAACCAAGTCTTTGCATCGCTTCCGGCGGCGGATTGCCGCCGCTGCGGCCTGCGGCCTCGTCTCTGCTTATATGGCCCTCTTCAACCCATTTCTCAAGAGTTTCATTCCAAAGCCCGAAATGAACCACCGGCAGGCGGTCGTAATTTTCATAATTCATTATCGCGTGAATGCGTTCCCGGTTATTCATAGTAATATTCCTTGTTTATGCAGTTAATATAATAATTTTACAGTTTTTTCCCCGGAAGTACATGGCGTTAAATATTAAAAGCATGTATAATAATAAGATGAACTATAAAAAGGCAAAAATAATTAGTCCGGAAGCCGTCAGGCCGGCGGTCCGCTATTCAAACTACCTGGAGGTCACCCCCGGAACCAGTTGGGGGCCCCGTATTATA
>JBAYCO010000038.1:0-14527 GCA_041668685.1 Victivallaceae bacterium
GTGAATTGCGAAAACTTTTTCCGGCAGACTGCCGTTAGTGTCGAGTTTTACCAGAAAATCCATGGCCTTTATTTTTTTTACAAAGGGCAGAAGATTTTTCTGGAGGGTCGGTTCGCCGCCGCTGATGACTACGCCGTCAAGTTTGCCTCGCCGCTTCTCAAGGAATCCGAAAAATTCGTCCTCGCTGATCAACGGCTGGCTTTCAGGATCGAAAACCAGGCACGGGTTATGACAGTAAGCGCAACGAAAATTGCAGTCCCCGACAAAAACGACACATGCCATTTTCCCCGGAAAATCAACCAGGGAAAAACGGCGTATTCCACGTATGTTCATGATTTTTTTACCAACAAGTCTTTAGCGCGTTAAAAAAGCGCTCCCCCGCCGGACGAAAGAGCGCTTTCATTATATTTCCGCGGACAGATTAAGCTACTTTGCATCCTTTGACGGCGCTGTTCGCCAGATAAGTCTTTCTGTCCTTGAATTCTTCTTTCTTGCCTTTGTTCCAGTCCGCTACCGGCCTGAAGTATCCTACGACTCTGCTGTAAATTTCGGTTTTTTGTCCACATTTAGCCATTTTTCCATCTCCTTCATTTTATGCCGCACCATGCGGCAGTTAACATTTATTATCCTACAACTTTAAGTTCATCTTCGGCTTCGAGGGGACACTCCTCATGGGTGCCGGATATATAACCATGGACCGGGCAGATACTGAACGACGGGGTTATCGTGAAATACGGCAGGCGGTAAGTGCTTGCCACCCGCTTAACCAGGGTCGCAACCTGCGCCGGATCCTCGATGCGTTCACCGATAAAACCGTGGAAAACCGTTCCGCCGGTATACATCGCCTGCAACGGATCCTGAAGATCCAGAGCCTCAAACATATCGTCCGTATAGCCAACCGGCAATTGGCTTGAGTTCGTGTAATAGGGATTGGTGTCGCCGGCGCAGATAATATCCTGGAAACGTTTACGGTCAAGACGCGCCAACCTGAAACTGGTGCCTTCCGCCGGAGTCGCCTCCAGATTGTAAATATGCCCGGTGGCTTCCTGGAAATCCTGAAGCTTGTTGCGCATGAATTCAAGGACTTTCAGAGCGAAAGCGTTGCCTTCCGCGTCACAGATTGAACAGCCGAGGAAATTCAGACACGCTTCATTCATACCGACCAGCCCGATCGTACTGAAATGGTTGCCGAGCCCCGGAAGATAAGTTTTGGTGTACGGCAGGAGGTCGCCTTCAAGATAACGCTGGACGACTTTACGCTTGGTTTCGAGGGATTCCATCGCGAGTACCATCAGATTATTCAGGCGAGCGAAAAATTCTTTTTCGTCTTTGGCGATGTAGCCGATCCGCGGCAGATTAATAGTCACCACGCCGATTGAACCGGTCTGTTCCCCTGCCCCGAAAAGGCCGCCGGTTTTATTGCGCAGTTCACGGACATCCATCTGGAGGCGGCAGCACATACTGCGGACATCGCCCGGATTCAGTTCGCTGTTGATGAAGTTCTGGAAATAAGGCAGCCCGTATTTGCCGGTAACTTCAAACAGGAGCTTGGCGTTATCGCTGTCCCAGTTGAAATCTTCCGTAATGTTATACGTCGGGATCGGGAAAGTAAATATCCTGCCGTCCCGGTCGCCCTGGCTCATGACTTCCAGGAACGCTTTGTTAAGCTGATCCATTTCATTCTGGTAATCGCGGTAGTATTTGCCGTCCTGAAGCTCGCCGCCGATAATCACCGGATTGTCTTTCAAATCATCCGGCACGACCCAGTCGAAAGTCAGGTTGGTAAAGGGTGTCTGTCCCCAGCGGCTGGCGATATTCAGGCCGAAAACAAATTGCTGGAGACTCTGTTTGACTTGAGTATAGGTCAACTTGTCTTCACGGATAAAAGGCGCGAGCAGCGTATCGAAAGAACTGAAAGCCTGAGCTCCGGCCCATTCAGTCTGCAGAGTGGACAGGAAGTTCACGATCTGGCCTAAAGCGGTATCAAAATGCTTTGCCGGGCTCGCGCTGGCGCGGCCGCCGCGGCCCTTGAAGCCTTCCTGGAGAAGCTGGCGCAGGCTCCAGCCGGCGCAATAGCCGACAATACCGCTGGAAAGGTCATGCAGATGCAGATCGCCGCTCGAATGGGCTTCGGCGATCTCTTTGGAATAAACGTTTTCCAAAGTATAATGCGCCACCACGCTGCCGCTGACGTGATTCAGCAGACTGGCATAGGAAAAACCGGCGTTGGAATTTTCGTTGACCCGCCAGTCTTCCCGGTCCAGGTAGTCGGCCACCAGTCCCTGGACATCCATCATCATCTGTTTGTTGCTGCGCAGATTTTCGTGCTGGGCGCGATAAAGGATGTATGCTTTCGCGGCTTTGGTAAGGCCGCGCTTGATAAAGGAACGTTCAACCAAATCCTGAACTGTTTCGATGTCCGGAATATTATCGGCCTTGCCATAACCGCCGCTAATCAGTTCCGCCAGTACGTCCCGGGAAATAGTCTGGGGAAGCTTTCCGTTTGTCGCTCCTGTTACCTGCAATGCTTTTTTAGCAGCTATAGTTATTCTTTCAATATCAAATTCTACAACACGACCATCACGTTTTTTGATCTGTTTAATTGTATTATTCGCAGACATCTTTCCTCTGACCTCCCGGGAGTTAAAAAGTTAAAATTTCATTAGAGACAAACAAATCCACCGCTAAAATCCGCGCCTCTCTCGAAACCGGCAGAGTCGCTCCTTCCGTATCTCCTAATAATACTACATAATGTGGAGCAGTCAAATAAAAAACCACAATATATTGTGTTTTTTTTCAAAATTTCTGTATTTATTTTTTTATCAAGCACTTACAAAAATCATGCCAATTTTTAACTTTCCGCTAACGTTTTTCTCATAATTCCGGCCTGCCTGCACGAGTGACGTTGCATATCGACTCTTGGCGGAACCATCGAGTATAACGTCCTTAAGTTCCCCTATACTTGTATCGCAAATTTTTCATTCCGATTCCGACTTTCCGTAATTTGCGGCACAAAATACAAGAAAAACTTTATTTTGAGTAATGGCTCACTCTTTTCGCAGGTTTAAATAGTAGCTTAAGCGTCTTGAGTCATGAACGGACAGACGTTAACTGGCCGCCGACACAACCGGGACGGTTGTGCTACTATCACGTAAAGCAGCACATTCAGCCTCAGGAAAAGAGTGAGGCATTACTATTTTGATTCAAACCGTTGAAAATTTTTCCGGCAAGTATTGACAAAATGGAATTTGAGTTTATAATATAGTTAGTTCTACTGATTAACTAACGAACGCAAGGTGCAGAATGAGACCGAACGACATAGGCTTGTTCCATAAACAGCAGATATTGAGTATATTGAGAAGGAAAAGACATTCACGGGCGGATATTGCCAGAATGCTTAATTTGAAGAAGTCCAGTATTTCCCTGATTATAGAGAAGCTTATTTCCCAGGGGTTTATCCTGGAAGCGAAAAAGAATGATAATATTGTCAAAAACGGACGAAAACCAATTCCTTTAAAATTAAACCCGGAAAAAGGTTATATCATAGGAATAGAAATAGGTTTTGAAGGAATTCTGTCCGTCCTCACCAATTTTCAAGGCAAAATATGCGCCAAAGAAAAAGTGCCGCCTAAGAGTTTCCGTTATAACGCTGATGAGCTTATAGGGGAAATTCTGAAACTGTTCTCAGAATTTGCAAAGCGAAAAAATAATATCCTGGGCATAGGAATTGGAATGTCGGGAAGAATAAATGAGGAAAATGGAGTTATAAAGTTTTCCAACCTTCTTGAGGAGAAAAATGTCCCGCTGAAAGAGATGCTTGAAGAAGAAACGGCGGTTCCGGTTTTTATTGACAGTAATGATAATGTCGGCGGGTTATGTGAAAAACACTTCGGCAGAGGAATAAACGCGAAGAATATGGTCTATCTTCAAAAAAGGCGGTCATTGGGTGCTGCCATTTTTATTGATGGGAAACTCTACCGGGGCATGAAGAATTACGCGGGTGAATTGACATTTTATGTGGAAAACTTATATGATAAGAATCATTCAAGAAACATCTACGGTTCAACTCTTGATCTGAAAAAATATTTTCTATTAGAGTTAAAAGATAAAGAACATCCGTTAATTAAAGAAAAATGCGGGCGGGAAGAATACCTGACGGAACAGATGATATTCGAAGCCGCCCGTGAAAAAGATGATTTCGCATTAAATATCGTCAATAATTATGCGGAGCATTACGGTATTCTTGCCGCTCACCTGGCGGATTTCCTGGCTCCTGATTCAATAGTCTTCGGCGGGGATTTCGTATGGGGCGGAAATCTTTTTATAGAAACGGCCGAACGCGCATTCAGGGAAAAAGCATTAAAAGAAATTTCCAATAAAATAAAACTTGAGCTTTCGCCATTCGACGATGACGCGGTAGCTCTGGGAGGGACGGTTTTGGCGTTTACGCAGTTGTGCAAAAAAACCAACCTGCTCAATAATTTTATGGAAAACAGGGTAGTAGAAGTATAAGAATGTCAGGCATTGACACAAGCAGGACAATGCAAAAACAAATAATAGATTATGCCAATTGTGTTTTGTGAGAAAACCAACATTTATGGAGGCAGTACTATGTCCGAAACAAATAGTAAAATAAATCGGCCTGAAAAAGGGAAAGGAGAGTCAGGGAAAAGCAATTTTTATTCAAAACAATTAAAGGATACAAAAATGATGAAAAAAAGTACTGAAAGAGCTAATATTTTCACACTCATCGAGCTCCTTGTCGTGATCGCGATCATTGCGATTCTCGCCGCAATGTTGTTGCCGGCATTGAACCAGGCCAGAGAAAGAGGAAAAGCGATTGTCTGTACAAATAAACTGAAACAGTTCGGTTTGGCTGCTTTTGCTTATGTTGATGACTGGGATGGATACCTGCCGGTAAGCCAGGTAGATCATAAACTATGGGATTACCAGCTCCACTCATATGTAAATTATGACTGGTCAAAAAGAACAACCGGGGTTGAGTTCAGTATTTTTCATTGCCCCTGCGGCATTTGGAACCCCAGTTATTCCCGTTACCAAAGCCGCGGTTACGGATATAATCAATATTTAGCCATAAATGCCAATAACAACTCAAAATTAGCCAGAATGGAGGATCCCGGCATTTTTATCGCAATGGGTGATTCCCGTGGTGATTCCACTCTTGTTGAGGTTTATGTGGGAGGTGGCACCAGCAACACGCCATGGCTTAAAGTCGGCAAGTACACGGCATTCAGGCATTTCGGAAACATGAATATTTTATTCGGCGACAACCATGTTGCGCCCAGGCCCCCTTATAAAACGGGCTCCAAGATACCCAACGAAACTAAATGGACTAACGGCGGACTTACATATAAAGACGGACAATACTATTACCAATAATCGAGTTAATAGACTTTTAATAATTATCCAAAGGATATTTTTATAATGCAGCTTATAGCGGGAACTTTCAACTTGGTGTTTTGCGGATTGTGCATGGGGCTTTTGTTTACAAACATAACGACAGCCGGAGAAAAACCGGCCGGCGCCGGACAATATGAAGTATATGAAGAAAAAATAACTGAAGACACTCCATTACAGCCTTGGCAGCCAGACAGAAAGGTTTCATATATCTGGGTTACGGATAAGGAAGATTGCAATGCTGTCTGCCGGAAAGCTAAAAGCGTCGGCTTGAATACGATCGGGTGGGGCAGTAAAGAAATCACGTCGATATGCAAGGGAGAAAGGAATACTGTTTCAGTTAAGCGACTGAAAAAAGTTTTACCGATTGTTTCCAAAAACCACATGGGAATGATCGTACTGTTCAATTTTAACGGAGCCAGAAACGCCGAAAAAAGCGGGAATACCAATCTTTTAAATAAGGGATATAACGAACGCTTGTTCCGCCTGCTTGACGCGATAGCGGAAGAAAGCAAAAAGTACGGCAATACCACGGTATACTTTGACGAAATATGGTGTAATGAGGGGCGTCATTCGCACAAGAACGATATTGATTCCTTTAAGTCTTTCTGCAAACGTGAATATGGGGAAAATTATCCGGGCTCCATAATGCCGCCCCGGATGAATCCCGGCGATAAATGGTGGAGGCGATATGTGGTGTTTAAAAACTGTATTTACGAAAATTTCTGTAAAAGACTGCTTGATTACGCCCATAAGAAAGGATTGAAAATCGAAAACCGCATGTACCCATCCTACCAAAGTTCCAGCGGTTGGAAATGGGGAATGGATTCATACAGGATTTCAAAGCTTGCGGATTATAACCAGACATGGTTCTGGAGCGGATTTGAAGGAGATTATTACGAAAATTCGCTAATGGGCGCTTATAAAGATCCGCGGGCGCTAAGCATGGCCTTATACCTGAAAGGATACCCTTTACAGTATTTTTGCTACGGGTATCTGGTGAAGAATCCCTGGGTTGGAGTTAAAATTCCCGAAATGGCGAAACAGGCGAAAATCTGGGAGGGTGCCAAACGGAAAGCGGAAATATGCATATTGAATTACCCGGTGGCGCTGATCGGCCTTTTTGGCAAAAAATCTCCTGACGCCTATACAAACAACGATGAAGTTTTCGAACGGCTTTCAAGGTACTTCGAAACCGACCGGACGGATGTCCGGAATACCAGGTTCTTCAAGAATTACAAAGTCCTGATAATCCCGAAATATTCGGCGTGCTCAATTCCCGGATATGCCTGCAAAGGGCTACTTGATTTCGCAAAAAACGGCGGGACGATTATTATCTCCGACGCCGCGGTTGGAATAGGTAAACGTGATCTGACTAACCCTCGAAATATGCTGCCTGAAATCGCGGGAACCAAACCCGTATGGCAGGGCAAAGCGAATGGGCAGATAAAAATCCAGGGCCGTTCAATGGCGGTAAAAAATATTAACATGAAAGCTTTGGAAACCGGCAAAGCGAAAACGCTGGCCACTTATAAAGGGAAACCGGTAATTACGGAATACAAGCTGGGACGCGGGTATGTAGTTTATACAGGCTTCAATCTGGCGGAATTGATGAAGGACAATAGTAAATGGCTGGAAATACTGAAAGATATCATCATGAAATATTACTGTCCCGCGGTTCTGTCTGATGGCAAGATCAATGTTGAATCCGTCATAAAAAAAGGTAACAGAGCGCTGATTTCGCTGTATCCTGCGACTGATACGGGCAGCGAGGATGCGAGTAACGCGGCGCTGACCGACCAGATGGGGGATCTTCCGTCAACCGATAAAGAGTTCAAAATGATATCCGGCAATCTTTCAATGGACACCGCTAAACTGGGGCTAAGCGGGAATTCGTTCCAGGTGTTCAGTGTCACGCACTGCAAAATAGTAAAGAATAAAACCGGGGAAGAAGTATGGACGCCATCGGAATTAAAGCGGGGAGCTGCTTTCAAGATAGACGGCCGGGCAGGCTATGAAAACCTTATCATAGAGCCGCCTGGAACCGTTCATACTGAAAAAAGCCTGATTGATGAATTAGCGAATATAGATAAAGAAATAAAGGAACGGATCGCCGAAGGCAAAGCCCATCCCCAGGGCCTGAACCAAACCCCGTTCACAGTAAAATCAGTATCTGTCAATGCTTCGTATAAGACCGCAAAACCATGGGCGGCGGCAAATAATTACCGGTTGCCGTTTTATATTGAAAATTCATCCGAAGCCGCCCGCAGGAACGAACCGGTAATCATAAAGTGGAAAGATCTGCTCAAAGGGTTCGGTTCGCCGATTAAAAGAAACTCGCTAAGCCTTTACCGGATAAACGGAGATAAGCAGGAGCCGGTACTTTGCCAGGTAACAGGTTCCGGCGCATCGGTTTCAAATAACGACGAAATTATTTTTACAGACGATTTTGCTGCCGGACATAAAAACGAATATATCCTGTATTTCGGCAACAACCCTGCTTCGCAGAAAAACCGCAGCGGAATAGTTATCGCGAAAAAGGGTAAAAACCTTAAGGTTTCAAACGGTATTCTCAGTGCTGAAATACAGCCTAAGACATGGATGGTTTTGGCGGATGAAAAAACCGGAAAACCCGTTTTGCGTTTGAATGGCGCCGGCGGACGCTATGAGGGGCTCTCTTATCAAGGTTCCGGTAAGTTTAACTGGAAAGAGAAAGGCTCTGCATATTGCTGTCTTGAGATAAAAACCAGTCATAAGGGCACCACTTTTGTTACAACATACGAGTTCTTCAACAATTCGCCGTATGTAGTCGCGTCCTATTCAAGCAGTCAGGCAACAATTAAAATGGATGACTGGTCTTATCGTCCAAGCTGCACCCTTCTGGGGCCGACGTCTTCGGCGGAAGCCCTGGTCGCTTCAGGCTGGGGAAAAATTGGCAGTAATGACCTCCACGGCGTCGTTCCCATGCGAAATAACGTCGGCGCGATTGTAAAACAGCAGGGTACGGCTCCTTTCGGATGGCTGCTGGCGGCTTCCGATATTCCCGAACACCCCCACCTGTTGCTTTCCAAACGAAAAAACAAAGGATCTCTTATAATTGAATTCGCCAAACATCACTGTGCCTTTATACCGCAATGGAAACCGCAGGTCAGTTGGATATATATTCACAATATCTCAACTGAAAAGGAAATCGACAATTGCGCGAAAGCAATAGGAAATCCCTTACCTGTAGTTACCGGTAAGATAGAAAACGGGAAAAAATAAGTTGCGCACAAAGCTAACGGACGACCAGCGTCCCACCGCCCAACAAGTTTTAACTTACGGCCTTGCCGTTTGGTAAGTTACAGACTGTTATCAACACTGAAAAGTTTATCCGGAAACAAAACCGACGGACCGGCCGCGACCGAACGTCGGTTTTGTTATTTTTTTAATCCCGGCGGTTCCGCCGAAGCCGTCAAAAATCGGCGACATTGCCAAAATTTAAACGATAAAAGTTGTAATCGTTTTTTTTACTTGTAATGTATCTAATTATTTGAAAAATAGACTTAACCGGCTGTGCCGGGGAAACCACTATTTTTTTGCGGCAAAGCCGCAAGGAATTTTCTTGATTAGTGTTTTATCAGTGCGGATAAGTGGTTAAAATAACAAATTTCTATAAATTTATTGCCGGGGAAAAACCGGTATTGAAATATTCCGGAGGTTGTTTTTGAATAAACCTGAATTTTCAGCGAATTTCAAAAAAGACTATATCGCCTATTCGGCTATTGTAATTTTCTTCATGATCATTTCGTTTGAACTTTTTATAGCCGTTTTTATTCCGGCGCATCTGGAGATCGAAGGGGTTCACGGCCAGGAAGTAGCCCGTCAGGAAATGATCGGGCGCTTTGACGTTATCCGGCGGCGTTTTCTGCGTTTCAGGTCCAAGCGTGAATATGCCACAGATGAAGCGAAAATCATTGCCAACAGCCTGACTCCGCTTGCCGATTATCTGCGCGAATATCAATATCAGATACAACTTAAAGATATTGAGGAAATCGACAGCGCCATAAGCGGGCTTTATGAATTTTATGTCCATCTGGAGAAACAGGGAGCATACAGCAGCAATTTGAAACTGAACAACGGAAAGTTCATTAAGATACTGGAAAAAGAAATAACCGGGACGCATTGATCGAACTTACCGCATCTGGGAGAATATTTATGAAAAAAAAGCGGCTCTCGCAAATAGTTGATAAATTTGGTGATAAGAGAATCGCGGTCGTCGGCGATTTGATGCTCGACGTTTATATATGGGGCAAGGCCTCACGCATTTCCCCTGAAGCGCCGGTACCGGTGGTGCAGGTAAAAAAGAAAAGCTGCTGCCTCGGCGGAGCCGCCAACGTAATGCGCAATGTGGTCACGCTCGGCGGTAAAGTAGACGCCTACGGGGTTATCGGCGACGACCCAGACGGCGGAGAAATAAAAAGGCTTTTCAGCGATTACGCCATTGATCCGTCCACCCTGTCTGTGGATAAAACGCGCCGGACGACGAAAAAACAACGTATTATAGCTTCGGCACAGCAGCTCCTGCGGGTTGATTTCGAAGAAACGGAAAAAATTGATGAACTTATCCGTCAGGAAATAAGCGACGGAATAAAGCGATTGATAGAACAGCAGGCTGTCGACGCGATAATTTTCGAAGACTACGGCAAAGGCGTCCTGAATAACAAAATGCTCGAAGAGATTATCGAAAGCGCCAATAAAAACAATATCATAACTTCACTCGACCCCAATCCGGGCCATATGCTCAAAGCCAAAGGCCTCAGCGTTATGAAACCGAACCGCAGCGAAGCGTTTGCAATGACCGGGACTTTCCCGCAGGAAAACGGGATGCCGGTCGAAAAAGACGTTCAACTGCACACGGTGGCCGCCCAACTGCTGGATGAATGGGAACCCGATTACCTGATAATTTCACTGGCGGCACAAGGTATGGCGTTATTCCGCAAAGGCAAAGAAATGGTGGTGATCCCTACAAAAGCGCGTGAAGTTTACGACGTTTCGGGAGCCGGCGATACGGTTATAGCCGCTTTCACGCTTGCCCTTTGCGCCGGAGCCGATCCGGTTGAAGCCGCGGAAATAGCCAATCACGCCGCCGGAATAGTCGTCGGTAAAGTCGGCACAGTCACCGTCGGCAAAGATGAACTGCTTGAAAGTTTTAACAGGGAGGTTTAATTGTGAATGACAGGAGCGCAGCAATTATTCCGGCACGTTTCGCCAGTACCCGTTTTCCGGGCAAAGTCCTGGCGGAACTGTGCGGCAAGCCGATGATCCAATGGGTTTATGAAAAAGCCCTGGCGTCAATTGCCGATGAAGTTTTGATCGCCGCCGACGACCAGCGGGTTATCGACGCCGTTGAAGCTTTCGGCGGCAACGCGGTAATGACTTCCCCGGACCACCCTTCCGGCACCGACCGCATCTGCGAAGCGGCGGCGGAGCTGGACTGTGACATTATCATCAACATCCAGGGCGACGAACCCCTGATCCCGGTGGAAGCTATAAATGACCTGATAGTCCTTATGCAGTCGAACCCGGAAATCGAAATGGGTACGGTCGGAGTACCGGCTCCGCGCGAAGCGCTCAACGATCCCAATAAAGTAAAAGTCGTGGTGGATAATTTTGATTTCGCGTTATATTTCAGCCGCGCGCTGATCCCGTTCCTGCGCACGGGCGGAACGGACACCGCCGTACTGCTCCACTGGGGAATTTATTCCTACCGCAAAGCGACGCTTGAACATTTCGTTTCCCTGCCTGAAGGCTCTCTGGAAGCCTGCGAAAAACTGGAACAACTGCGGGCTCTCGAAAACGGCATAAAAATATATTTAATGCGCAGCAACCTCGAAAGTATCGGAGTCGACACTCCCGAAGACCTGGAAATCGCTGAGGTAAAACTCCGCCAGGCAATTCAGAATGAAGAAGAAACGCGTAACGAAAGGCATACGATACTATGAAAAACATCGTAATCTCTGAAAATGTCGTTATCGGCAAAAAACTGACCCTGATCGGCGGCCCGTGCGTCGTTGAAAGCCTGGAAATGTGCAAAACCATTGCCGCTTATCTCCAGGAATTGTGCGCCGCAATGGATGTCCAGTATATGTTCAAGGCTTCTTTCGATAAAGCAAACCGCTCCAGCGTAAAATCATTTCGCGGTCCCGGCATCGAGAAAGGCCTGGAAATCCTGGAAAAAATCAAGAGTACTTTCGGCCTGCCCGTCGTAACCGATATCCATGAAGCGCATCAGGCATCACAATGCGCCGAAGTCGCCGACATACTTCAAATACCGGCATTCCTCTGCCGCCAGACTGACCTGGTGGCGGCATGCGCGGCAACCGGGAAAACCGTCAACATCAAAAAAGGCCAGTTCATGGCTCCCGAAGACATGCGCTGCGCCATTGAGAAAGTGCGGGATTCGGGAAATGACAAAGTAATGCTTACCGAACGCGGAACAAGCTTCGGCTATCACAATCTGGTCGTCGATATGCGCGGGCTGGCGATAATGCGGGAACTGGACGTCCCGATAGTTTTCGACGCGACGCATTCAGTACAACTGCCCGGCGGACTTGGTAACGCTTCCGGCGGCCGACGCGAATTTATCCGGCCGCTCGCGCGAGCGGCGGCGGCGGTGGGAATAGACGCACTGTTCACTGAAGTCCATCCGGAACCGGAAAAAGCCCTCTCGGACGGACCAAATTCGTTGGACTTCGCCATGCTCAAAACAGTTTTGCAGGAAGTAAAGGATATTTATGATCTCACAGGAAAAAATCAATAAAATAAAAGCTCTCGTACTCGACATTGACGGCGTCATGACCGACGGACGCATGGGTTACAGCGCCGGGGATGAAGTAAAATTTTTTAACGCCCACGACGGACACGGCATAAAAATGCTCATGCGCGCCGGATTCAAAGTCGGCGCCCTTTCCGGCAGACAGGCGGCAGCCAACCGCAAACGCGCGGAAGAACTGGGCTTCGATTTCCTTTATGAAAACCGGAAAGATAAGAAAGAAGCGTTTGCCGTTCTCCTGAAGGAAAATTCCCTGAAGGCGGAAGAATGTTTATACGTCGGCGATGATGTTGTCGATCTGCCGGTTCTCCGACAGGCCGGAATCGCGGTAATCGTTGCCGGCGCGCCGGAATATATGGATGAATACGTCGATTTCAGGACTAAAGCCCCCGGCGGTTACGGAGCAGTGCGCGAAGTCTGCGAATGGCTTCTGAAACAACGCGGCGAATGGGCAAAGCAAATGGAGCGATACATATCTTGAAAAAGTTTATCCTTTTTTTATCTGCGCTATTGCTGCTGAATTGCGCCGGTTCCCGCGGCGACGAACTCGGCGCGCTGAAAATATATAAGGCCAGGTTGCCGATTTACCACAAAAAACGCCTGCAATTGATGATCTTCTGCGCGGTCATGACCCGTAAAGCCGACAAAATTTTCGCCGAAGAGGCGGTTATCGATATTTTTAAAAGGAACATCAATATCAACAATATCAAATACCTCGAAGACATCAAGCCTTATGTTCTGGGCACCACACCGGCGGATGTTGCCGAATTCTGGAAAGACAAGACTTTTTCGCACGGTTTCATATATTCCAGCAAAGCCATAATACAGCAGGAAAGCAAAGTCGCTTCGGGAAATGAAAAAGTTTTTTTTCGTTCGCCGCAACTTGACCTCAACGGCATCGGGTTCACCGCAAATTTCGATACCCGGGTTATAAAAGTGCTTGAAGACGTCGATATCCTTATCCGAACAAATCCCTATAAAAAAGACGCTAAAGAAAAAACCGACACTATCATCAAAGCCAAATCTAATTCCATGATTATAGATATGGGAAAAGAACTGATAACCCTGATCGGCAACGTAAAAGTCGATGAGGCTAATTTCAATATTTTCTGCGACCGTCTGGAAATCGACCTCAAGAAAAACAAACAGGATAAAACAGGCAAAGACGAGGCGAAACAGGATGAGGGGCTGACTCCCAGCGGCGTGTCTCAAATAACCTGTATCGACAATGTGAAAATAATCCGTAAGATATCAGCCGAGGAAAAACAGAAAAACGGTTCACAGAAAGCTTTTGCCGACAGAGCCGTCTACAAAACCACGGACGAACAAATCATCCTGACCGGGAAAAACCCGCAGATATACCGCGGCAACGATATGATTTCCGGCGAAAAGATCATTTTGTGGAAAAAGTCCGAACGCTTACAGGTATTTAAAAACTGCCTGGTCAAGATGACAGCGCCCCAGGACCCCAAAAAGAAAGAAACCGAATTGAACAGTGATTTCATTGATTTTGACTATGCCAAAAATATCGCTGTATTCACCGGCCATGTCCGGGTCAAAAACGCCGACTTCAAACTTAACTGCAATAAAATGACCATTTATCTGGAAGACCGGGCAAAACCGGAAAAAGACCTGAAAAAATCGCTCATCGCCGCTTCCGGCAAAAAAGACCTTAAAGAGATAGTCTGCACCGGCGATGTCGTAATCCGCCGCATGAATTCCGAAAAAAATGAAAAGGCCCTTGCCGAAAACGCAGTATATGTACTCAAGGAAAACAAAATCACTCTTTCCGGCGGCAGCCCGTTTATAATCAGCGGTACTGACTCCGTCAGCGGGAAAAGAATGCTTGTCTGGCTTGATCAGAACCGGCTGAAAGTCACTAAAAACAGCAAAATAATCATAAACCAGGACAGCATAGCCCCCAAAGCGGGAACCGGAAAAACTACGGTCACTTCCAATTCATCCGACCTCAATTACGGCGGCAATGAACTCAGTTTCAGCGGCAGCGTAAAAATCGACAATCCCCAGATGAACCTGGTCTGCGATAATATGAAAATATTCCTCGACGAAACGGAAAAAACGAAAAAACCGGAAAAAACGCCGAAAACCGACATGTCCCTGATCTCACCGGGCAACAGCGGCGGAAAAGACGTAAACCGGATTGTCTGCATCGGCTCGGTCAGAGTCGATGATCCCAAAGCAGCCATGAACTGTGACCGCATGGTTATTACATTCAGAGACCGGCCGGCCGGGAAACTCGCATCCAGCCTCGGCAGCCTCGGCGGCGGCAGCAAA
>JBAYCO010000039.1:0-14435 GCA_041668685.1 Victivallaceae bacterium
CATGAAATGGAGCGGCTTTATGCCGATTTTGCGCCTTGACGGCTGACCGTGACGAAATATTAACGTCGATTTACCTCCCTCTTACCTTTTTTCATACGTTTTCATTCTACTTTTGACAGAACCTGTCAAGTTTTCTTTCAAAAGCAACGCGGCTTCGGGAATTTTGTCCAAAGCTTCATATAATTTTGCAGAGACGATTATAATCTCCCCGCCGTTATATTCCGCTTTTATTAAATCGCCCTGCCCACCCGTACAAACAACTGCGCTTTTCTCTTTATTGCATATAACGCTTAAAGTGCCGTCAGCCTTTGCAGCTTCAGAAGAAAACAGCGTCATTTTCGAGAAATTGTTCAACGGCAAAAGTATCTCGCTTTCATCCTCCGGAGCCAGTATCACCAAGGTAACGCCCCGTTTCATCAAAAGAGCAAGCATATCAACATTGTCAGAATATTTTTCCGCTTCACAAATTATAAGTTTATTTTCAGGCGAATCAAAAGCGGAAGGGGAATTTTTGGGCAATCCCATACCAAGCTTGTTAAGCTTCGCGATTTTATCTTCGGGCAGAAAGGCCGCGATATTTTTAATTTTCCCGGTGAAATTCCTGAAAATCTGCCGGGAATAAATAATGATCTTTTGTTCGGCGACTATTTTTCCGTTATCTTTCAGGGTCAAACTGCATTTCAGACTTATGCCGGGTTTCAGTTTGTCAAATTTCAACGGTATGTCGATTACATCCTTTCCGGCCTCGCGCTTTACCTGCCCCTGGGTCATAACCCACCAACGCGGCGTACCCAACTGCCAGGTTAAATCATTTCCGCCGACGCCTTCCCGCAAGTACACAGGACAGACAACCTCGCTTTCGTCATAAAAGCAATATATATCGTTTTTTTTATCCGCACCGCTCATCCCGCCGGCCCAGACGAACAGCAGCAGTAACAGTAATTTCTTCATTATTATAACCTATTTGCTTTTATTATCGTCTTTTTGTTTAATTAGACTGTTCAATATAACACTTCCTTGGGGGTTTTGCGATATTTTTCCGCTTTTTTCTGGATATTGCTGATTTCCGGTATAGTTTACGGGAAGCTAAAACTGGAAAAACTTATGAAAATTACTTTTGACTGTATACCCTGCCTGATCGGACATGCCGTTCACGTGGCCAAAATGGTAAGCGATGATGACCAGGTGCGCCATGACGTGATAAAAAAAACCCTTGCCGCCGCAGGAAATATCGATATGTCCCTCTCGCCGCCGGAACAGGCCAGACTGATCCACCAGGCTATAAGGACGGCTTCCGGCGTCAGCGATCCCTATGCCGCTGAAAAAGAAATGTCCACCAAATTCGCGTTGCGGCTTATGCCGACGGTACGCGAAATAATAAAAAACAGCGACGATGAATTTGAAGCCGTTGTCCGTCTGGTAATCGCGGGAAATATTATTGACTACGGGGTTCATGGTTTCACTATTGGAGACGCGGAAAAAAGAATCCTCGAAGTCTTTGATATGCACATTGACGCCGATGCGGTAAAACACCTGAAGAAATGTATGGACAACGCCCGGAAGATCTTTTATATGGCCGACAACTGCGGCGAAGCGGTTTTCGACCGGCTCCTGATCGAACGCTACAGCGACAAGATCATTCTGGGAGTAAGGGGCGAGCCTATACTTAATGATATCACTCCGCATGAAATAAAAGCGTCCGAACTGGATATCGTACCATATGTCCATACCGGCGACACTACTCCGGGCGTTTCCATGAAACACTCCAGCAAGGAATTCATGGACGAAATGCGCAGCGCCGACCTGGTGATCAGCAAAGGCCAGGGAAATTACGAAACCTTGAGCGATTATGACCGGCCGATATTCTTTCTCCTGCGCGTAAAGTGCCAAATCGTCGCGGAAATGATCGGCCATGCCCAACTAGGCGATTTACAGGTAATTCATAAGAATATTTGAACCTGCTCCGCGACAGAAGCAATTGCCGCGGTGCAAGGTTGCACGCACGATTACTTATTTTTGAAGAGGAAAATATAAAAAAATCATTTTTTTGCGTTTTTATTCTAATAAATACTCGTTTCAGATGTCATATTGTATGAAGCGTAATGAATTCTAAGCGGGAAACGCCATGGCAAACGAAAATGATCTGAAAACAATCATCGATGACAATCAGACGGCGCTGCTGCGTTATGCCGGACGCATATTGCAGGATGATATCCTCGCCCAGGACGCGGTTCAGATCGCTTTCATAAAATACGTAAAGAACAGCAAGAAAATTAAAAATCCCCGCGCCTGGCTGTTCAAGGCGCTCAGGAACCATTGCTTCAATATCCTGAAAGCGCAGAAAAGAAAAGCTGAAATCGCGCTTGACGAAATAAATATTTACAGCACCGGTAATCCCGGCCCGCCGGATAAATCACTGATAAAAGATGAAACCGCCAAACTCATCCGGCGCTCGATAAACGCTTTGAAGCCGCGCCATAAGGATATCGTTATCCTGAAACTGGAACATGACAAATCATATAAGGAAATTGCTGAAATACTTGATCTGACCGTCAGTAATGTGGGGTTTATCCTGCATTCCGCCATGAACGAACTTAAAAACAATCTCCGGGAGGCGCTCTCAAGATGAAATGCAAAGACACAGGCAGAATGATTATCAGCCGGCTTGCCGGAGAACTTTCAGCGCGCCGGGCGGCGAAACTGGAAAAACACCTCGCCTCATGCGAAACATGCCGCAAGGAATTCGAGATACTGAATAAAATATGGCAGTCCGGCAGAAAAACCCTTGAACAGGATTCTTTCGCCAAAGAACTTACTCCCGACCGGCGCTCGGAAATTTTCGCCATCGCCGCGAACGAAGAAAAACGCCGCCGGAAATCAATGCTTTTCACGCGTTTAGTCGAATACTCCACCCTTGCCGCGATTTGTTTTGTGCTTGCGGCGATGCTCCTGCCAACATTGAAACAGGCCAGGAAAAAAGCTCTAAGTATTTCCGTTCAAAGTACACTAAAGACAGCCGCACTTGAAAGGCGAATGAAGAAAATGGATGAGAGAAACGCCAGGAAAGACGTTTCCGTGAAGAAAGCCGAAGAAGCCGATTTTTTCGATAAGGAAGAAGTCGTTCCGGCAAAAGAAAAAAGTATCGCCGAGAAACCTTCCAGCTATTCAATTGCCGCAGACAGGAAAGTGGAACAAAACCGGGTCACATCTTCTCTTCAGTCTGCTGTTCCCCGACCAACAGCTAAAGCCCGTTCAGTTTCCAGGCTCCGAGAAATCAGAGTGGAAAAAGAATACAAAAGGCTCCAGGCACCCAAGGCAGAAGCGAATAGTTATCAGCGCCTGGTATCTTCCCGTTCCATAGACACCGTCAACGCCTATGCGGATGAAGACAGAAGTCTGAAACAGGCTGCCGAAAAGAAAGGAATTATGTATAGCAACGGCCATGTGACTAACAATCTCGGTGGCGCTCCGGCAGCATCTCAAAGGCTTATCAGCAGCAGAGCACCGGAGAAAACCTTCAGGCTGAACCTGAAACTCTGGAATATGACCACGACCGCGAACGTCAGAAAATACCTGAAAGAAAGCGGCTGTCCGTTACCAAAAGAAATATGGATAAACAAAAGAAAAAACACAATAAGCGTCCAGGCTCCGGAAGCGGAACTCAAAAAAATTGAAAAATTCTTTGAAAAACTTCAGGATGAGGAAAAAGAACTCGGTGATTACAGGAACGGACTGCCCTTTGTCAAGTGCGCTTTGCGTCCCGTATCTACTTTCTCTATCGATACGGACACCGCTTCTTATGTTCAGGCGCGCAAAAGCATTAAACGCGGCGAACGCCCCGAACCGCTTAAAATACGTCCGGAGGAATTCATCAATTACTTCAATTATAACTACCGTTCTCCGCAAAACGCGACTTTCGCGGTTTATCCCGAAGCCGCCCCGTCTCCTTTTCGCCCCAATAACACCTTGTTCAGGATCGGCATTCAGGGTAAACGCCTGGGGCCCGGCGCCGGAACCCGGACGCACTATACCATACTGCTCGACACCAGCGGTTCGATGGCGGTGAAAGACCGGATGGATCTGGCGAAAAAAGCTCTGGCCATGCTCCTGAAAAAACTACGTTCATCCGATTACGTTTCGCTCCTGCTTTGCGGAGACCGTACGTCCCCGGTTCTGAAAGGCAGACGTCTCAATGAACGCAACCGGCAGGAACTGCTGGCGAAACTGGCCGGAGTAATCCCGCATGGAGTCGCGGATTTTGCGAAAGGCATTTCCGCCGCTTACAGTTTCGCGGGCAAACATTTCCTGCCCGGCGGAGCCAACCGCATAATCATCGTTTCCGACGGCATTTTTGAATTATCCGCCGCGGGCAAACGCAAAATAACCGCGCAGATAGAAGCCGCCCGCAGACGTGGAATTTCCAATATCGTGATCGGGCTTGGCGGCGACGGTGACGACGATACTTTGGAAAAAGTCGCTTCGCTCGGCGACGGCAGTTATGTTTTTCTGGATAGCGAACACGAGGCGGAGGAACTCTTTACCTCTCAGTTCGAGGCGCGTTTCAGGGAAATCGCCAGGGACGTAAAAATCCAGGTGGAATTCAACAAAAACGCCATCGCATCCTACCGCCAGATAGGCTATAAGAACCGGCAACTCAGCGAAGCCGATTTCAGGAATGACAAAGTTGACGCCGGGGAAGTCGGCTCCGGCCAGGCGGTCACGGCGCTTTATGAATTAAAACTCAAGAGTAATATTCCCGAAGATACGCCCGCGGCGACAGTCAGGATACGTTACAAAAAAGCCGAAGACATGTCCATAGAAGAAAAAGCCTTCTGTTTATATGCCGGCGATATCAAAGATAAATTCGAAGGCACTACCGCTAACTTCAAGCTGGCCGCGTATATCGCCGAATTCGCCGAAGCGCTGCGTTATCCCGAAACCCGGAATATTGCGTCTTTACGGGGAATAGCGGATAAACTCAACGCTTTATGGATGAAGGACTACCGCAAGGACTGCAAAGTAACGGAACTTTTAGAGCTGATAAAAAGATGTAAATAATTGAAAATTGAGCTGATAAAACTTTTAATTAGCAAAAAATAAACGTAAATCATTTTCAATTTTCAATTTTCAATTAATAGAAGGGAGAGATATTATGATCAAGCGCATGTTATTGTTGACCGCCGCGTTTTTCGCATTTAACGTTTACGCGGGTCTTTTCGATCCGAAAATTTCATCAGTAAAACTGGAAGGTTCCCTGGGAAAGGAAAATAAATTCACCCTGAACGCGGAAATAGAAACTTTCGCCCCGACAAAAATAAAACTGCTGTCCGGGGAAATATGCGCGGTAAACCCGCGTTCGGTAATTTACGGGGATTCCGGTTCGCTTTGGGTGAAAGACCCGAAAGCCATACTTTCATACGAAGACCGGACTTATTTCCTGAATTGCCCGGCAAAAGGCAAATATACGGTCAAACTGCAATTTGTCAGCAAAATTTACAATGACGCGCTGCAACGCCAATGTTCATTCTATCTCCCCCCCGCCCTGATCAGGCAAGTGGACTTAACCCTGTCACCCAAAGATTATGAGCCCGAAGTGGCCGGTTGCACCACCTTGAACTCGCCCGGCAAAGGCAAATACAGCGGTTTTCTGAAAACTTCCGGAGATTTTTCGATAAAATGGAAAAAACTCATGGACAGCAAGGCCGCCGCCCTCGCCGTTAACGCCGAAGTCTACAGCATCGGCTCCGTCCTCACCGGGGCGGTAAAACTCAATTCCAGGATTGTCTATAAAATTTTCCAGGGCAGTTTACAGCAGTTGCACCTGCGCGTGCCTGCCGGGCTTAACATCCTGTCGGTCAAAGGCGAAGATATCCGCGACTGGCGCGCCGGGGAAAAAGACGCCCGGCTGATAATCATCGATCTCAACGATAAACAGTATAAAAACTACGTATTGGATATTCAGGCCGAACAGATACTGGCCAAAACCCCGTGCACGTTCACCCTGAAACCAATCGTTCCAGAAAACGTCATGCGGCTTGACGGCATACTGCGCTTCGGTTCCGGCCGGGGCGTAAAGCTGCTGGTTGAAGATACTCCGGGGCTGGTCCAGGTAGACAACAGTTCATTGGCCAAATCCCAAACGCCGCCGCATTCCTTTGCGCTGCTTAATCCGCTGTCATATAATTTTTCCGGCAGCGATTACAGTCTGGAAGCCAAGGTCGAAAACATAAGCCCGTCGTATACCGCGGACATGAACTGTGTCAGCGCCTGTGGCGACCGGACGCTCCAGGTACGGCTGGACTGTTCCCTCGACATCAAGGACGCTCCGCTGCGGGAACTGACCGTCGAATACGAACCGGAACTGACTTTCAGCCGGGTAATCAGCAAATATATAAATCCGCAGGACTATGACCTCAGTCCAGCCGGAAAGCGGAAAGCCGTAAAACTGTCCTTCCGCGAACCGGTTTTCGGCAAAACCGCCTTCAGCATATATTTCGAACGCGAACTCAAAAACAGCGTTTCGTTCAAAGTGCCGAACTTCAAAATTGAAGGCGTTAAATCCGTGCGCGGCTACCTGTTGCTCACGACGGAACAGGGACTGAAACTGACGCCGGAAAATTTAAAAAACCTTATTCCGGTACATCCCGGTTCGCTGCCCGTCCGCCAAAGCCGCCTGCAATACGCCTATCTTTTCAGGAATCAGGACTGGAACGGCAATGTAAAAATCGAACACGTAAAGGGCAATATCACATCCGAAGTATTCAACCTGGTTTCAGCCGGGGAAGGTACAGCTTACGGCAGTTCGATCTTTTCGTTCCATATTTCCGGGGCTCCGGTAGACAGTCTGCGTTTTACTGTCGGAAGTTCAATGAAAAACCTTGAATTCAAGGGCAGAAACATTATTTCGCGTAAAAAACTCGGCTCCGCCGGAACCGGATTTGACCTCTGGGAAGTCAAACTCCGCAGGAAACAGCTCGGAGACCTGACTATACTCGCCACTTACGAAATGTCCATAAAGGACGGCGGCACGCTGCGGCTGGGAGCGATAGCCTCGGCGGATTCTGATTTTTCCAGCAGTTTTACCGCCCTGGCCGGTGTAAAAAGCCTGAAGGTGAGCACCGCTGAAGCCGCGCCGAACGTCCAGGAAATCGACCGTTCGGAACTTCCGCCCGAATACCTCAAGATGATCAATAACCCGCTCCTGAAAGTATATCGCGGCGGCGGCAAAGCTCAATGGCAGGACGTGCGGATATCGCGTTACCGGAAATGCGGAATGCCGCAAACGGTCATCGACCGGACGGAATTAGCCACCCGGCTTGACGGCAACGGCGGTTCGGTAACTACGGTTCAGTACCGGATTAAAAACTCTACCGGACAATTCCTGAGCCTGGAACTCCCCGCCCAAAGCGACCTTTGGAAAGTTACCGTCGACGGCCGACAAAAACGGCTCTCCGTCAGCGACGGCAAACTGCTTATCCCCCTCCCCCGCCATCGCAATATAAATATGCCCATAGCTATATCAGTGACTTATGCGCGGCAGTTCGGCAGCATTGACAATGAAACCGAGATACAGCTTACAGCTCCTCAAACCGAAATAAAATCCCTTTTCTGCAAATGGCTGGTTACAGTTCCCGACAACTGCGCAATCGCGGACGCCGATCCGCTTCCGACAAAACGCCAAGAGGCCTTCAGCCGGGGATTTGCCGGGATCATGGAACGAATCGGCTTTTACGCTTCATCCAAAAGCGGAATCGCCTTTCTCTGCGGCTGGGTGATCATAACCTTTATCGGGGGAGCATTCTTTAAATACTGCGCCCAGAACAAAAAATTCCCGGCCGCAATAATGTTCGTCGGAATGCTTATTACCGCGTTCTTGACCTTTATCGCGTTTATGAGTCTGCTCTCGCACACTCCTTTGCATAATATCCACGCATTCATTGTCAACCAGGCGGCTTTCAGCCGGGTAATGGGACTGGACGGCAAAGCGTTCACTGTCAATCTGCTTGTTAAAAACATGGAAACCGCAACCATATTGAGTTCCGTTTACGCCGTAGCAAGCATTATCGGCGCGATAGTTATTTTCTTCCTGCGCAAAGTATTCCGCAACCGGCTGCTCGTCTCGCTTTGTTTCGGGCTGGCCTGCGCCCTGCTCGTCTTCGCCACTTCCCAGTGGTTCGTCGTCAGTATTTACGGCGGCTTCGTCCTGGCGGTCGCCATACCGCTGCTGTTGACCGTCGGCGTCTGGATAAGCGCCTGGCGAAAATTCAGAAACGCAATCCTTGTCTTCGCGGCCGTAACCGTTTTCTGCGTTTCCCCGGCACACGCCATGAATAAGCCGGACGCCATAAGCATAGAATCCCTGACCTGCACCGGTTCCCCGCTGAAAGAGGCGGTCCGGACAACCTACACTTATAAAATAAAGGCGGACAGGCCGGGCATTATCAATCTGGTCGCCGCTCCCGGACTTATTACCGGCATCCATGAAAAATCCACTGTCTGGGAAGTCGTCAGAAACGACAGCGGTTACATACTGAAAATAAATAAAAAAGGCGAATTCGAGATTACCGTCGATATTGAAGTACCGATAAAACAAAAAGACGGACGTTTTACCTTTTCGCTCCCCGTACCCGAATGCATAAGCAATATTTTCCGGATCAGCGTCAAGGACGGAGTTGAAAAATCCAGAATAAAAGCGCTTAACGCGATTACCACGCTTCAGGACAAACAAACCATGCAAGCCAGATTCATACCGGGAACAACCGCGGAGTTTGAAATTTCCGCAAAGGCCCGGCAGACAGACGGAGCCGGACTTACTTTCTTCGCCAAAACCGTCAATTACGTGAAAATCGGACGCGGTTCCACGGAAATAAAAAATATCATACAATTGAACATCCCCCAAGGCAGCCTTAAAGTCCTGGAGCTGACGGCCCCGGCCAATATGCGCGTGACTTCAGTCACGGCCAAAGACCTCGAAGCCTGGCGTTTTGACCGCAAAACCGGAAATCTGCAAGTATTTTTCAGCAAAGTGCAAAGCGACAGCTGCGCAATCACGGTAAACAGCCAGATTCCCAACGGCAAACTGCCGTGCTCAATCCCGATTGAGCCGCTTAAACTGCTGAAAGCCGATAAGCAATACGGTTCGCTGGGAATATTCGCCAGTCAGGAAGTCAGGGTTTCGGAAACGAAGAACAGGAATTTCACCCCTATAAACAACGATTTCTTCAATATCAGCGCCCTGGAAGGAGCCTCCCTGAAAAAAACTTTCCGCTATTCCGGTACGGACGCGGCAATCACCCTGAACGTGGCGGAGGTAAAACCGGAACTGCGGGTAGTGGAAAAAAGCCGGGTCGACTTTGAAGACGAACGCATTACCCTCAATTCAGAACTGCTGCTGAACGTCATAAAAGGCGGGATATTCTCCGTACAGCTCATCCTGCCGAAAGGTTTTGAAATCAACAGCCTGAACGGTTCCGGCATCCAGCACTGGAATGAAATTAACGCCGGCGGCGTCAACAAAGCGGTTATAAATTTCGAAAAACGCCTGAGCGGCAAAAAATCGCTGAATATTTCCCTGAGCAAAATGGTTTCCGAAAATTACCGGCAATCCGAAATTCCGGCAATCCGCGTCGTCAACGCCCGCAAACATACCGGGAACCTCAGCGTAAACGTTGAAAAGGGCGCCACTATTTCAATCCTGAAACGCAGCGGCGTAACGCTTTCCACCGAAGATACGCGTTTTTCCGGCAACGCTTCAAATTTCAAAATACTGCGCCCGGACTGGAATCTGCAAGTCGCATTCGCGGTCACGCCGCCATGGATACAGGTACAAACCCTGCAAGACGTAAACATCAAAACGCATAATATCGAATGTACCGCTTTCTTTAATTACTCCATCGAAAACGCCGGCGTAAAGCGTTTCCGGATAACCCTGCCGCCGAACTGCGCCGCGCCGGAATTTTCCGGGCGGTATATCCGTTCGGCCGGGAAACTCAAGGGCAATACCTGGGTGATCGAACTGAACCGCAAAGTCGAACGCAGTTACAGCCTGAAAGTCCGCGGCCAGTTGAAACTGAACAAGGACAATACCCTGAATATACTGCCGTTCATTTCCCCGGACAGCGGCATCCAGACCGGATATATAGCAATGTTCGCCGAAGACGCGCTGCAATTGAAGGTAAAGTCGCAAAAAGGCGAACTGAGCAGTTTCAATTCGCGCAATGTCCCGGCCAGTTTCGGAGCGAAGAACCTGTCGAACGCCATCCTCTGTTTCCGTTCCGTCGGCAAAGATTGCAGTGCGCAGATTGAAATAATCCGGCACCGGAACGCTCCCACACTGAAAGCAACCGTCGAATCGGTAACTATAAAATCCCTGCTCGCCCAGTCCGGACAGGTTCTGGCAAAAGCCGCGCTTGCCGTCAGCAACAGCAACGAAAACTTTTTGCCGGTACGCCTGCCCAAAGGCTGCACGCTATGGGCCGCGTTCGTCGATTCCGCCCCGGTGGAAGCCGTTCAGAACGGCGAACTCTCATTGATCCCGCTGAAACAGGATACATCCTCCGGAGTTTGCGCCCAAAACGTCGAATTCATATATTCCATCGCCGGAAATGCCGAATGGACTCCCCGCGACCAGGATTACCAGGGACCGCTGTTCGGACTGCCGCTCAAAAATATTCAATGGGAAGTATATCTCCCTGAAGACCGGAGTTACTCGTCATTTGACGGCACCTTGAAATATCGCGATGAATTCCTGTCGGCGCTGGCGGTCAGTTCAATCCGGGATTACGACAACGCCGTAAAAGAACGCGCCAAATCCGAATCCGGGCGGGCTCAGGAACTGTTTTCTCTGGGACGCATGTATATTAAGAGCGGCTATAACAAAAAAGCCTATGAAGTCCTCAATAAAGCCCAGGCCTTTACCGGCAACAAAGCCCTGCAGAGCGATATCCAGGGCCAACAGCTCATAAACAGCCGGATGCAGAACGTCTATAACCTTTCGCAGCGCCGCAACGCGATAGCGCAAAGCGGCGGCGTAACTGAACCCCAGACAAAAAACGCCCCCGCCAACAATATGGAAGCCCTGCGCCGGCAAATGGGCGACGAGGAGTTAAAAAGTTTGCAGGCCATTTCCGACAAAATTTTCATGCAGCAGCAAGCCGCCGCCTCGATGCCGCGCCTCTTTGATATTTCCATCCCGTGGCAAGGCAAGAAGATAACTTTCGAGCGCGCCCTGGAAATCAGGAAAAACGCCCCGCTGGAAATAAAATTCAAGTCCAGCCGGAAAATGGGATATTCGCATCTTTCATCTCCCGGCCTGTTCATCGGACTGCTTATCCTCTTCGCCCTGGTTTACCTGCTGATGGCCAAAAAAGAAGAAACCTCCTTATAGATATACCGGCTTTGCCGGGAATTCTCAGTAGGCCGGCTTTCGATGAAAGCGGCAAAGAGTAACATTATGCGGCCTGTCAACGTTGCATGTCGCCGGTCTCATCGAGACGCGGCGCTACTTCAAGTCGCAAATTAAGTATAAGGCAAAAATCTGAAGTTCAGCCTGAAACAGTATAATTCATTGGGAAAAATACTTGGTTATTGGATATTCCTTGTTCGACATTGGATATTTAAAAGGCTTATAATCGCTTAAGTTGACGCAACAGGACAATGTATTCGATAACGCTGATATAATTGCGTTTGACATACTCCCATCCCAAAAATCCCGTTCGTTTTTGAAAACTCAGCTAATTGAAATCCCCCGGCGGAAAAATATCTGTCCAGCCTTTAAAGTTGGTCTGCAACGCGGTTGATTGGTGTAAGGATATTCATATAACTCCGGAATTTATCACAAACTCAGGGATTTTGTAAGGCGTTGGCGGTTTTTTCGATCAATTCGGCAATGTCGTGTTTGGCTTTCAGCAGCACCGTGGGATCTTTGGTGTATGAGGTAGCGCTTTGCACCGCTTTGCCGTTAAGACTTAAGGCGGCTTGAGCTTGTTGAATTAGCTGCGGATCACCGCCATGTTGATGCAATTGCGTCAAATTGCGCTGGAGTATGGCGAAATATTCATAATCCTGCATGCCGTCGCGCAGGTTTTTAAGGCGGATGGAGGACAATGGCTGCCAATTGGGGCCGGGATACATTAAATTGCCGCCGCCGTTGGTGCGCGTATATCTTTTAGAGAAAATATTTTGGAAGAATGGTATCCAAGGAATTTGCGGCCAGCGTAGCGATTTGCCGACCTGGGCGGCGACTTGTGGGGTCAGCCAGGTTAAACCGCGATCTTTTACAACCTTGGAAGGAATCATCTTTTGTTGGCCTCCATTGAGTTTCCATTCGCTGGTCATATTCCAATACAGCAAGCCGGTAATTTGTAACTTCCAATTCATCCAGGGGATGATCCGCGGGTCAATGCCTGGAGAGTCGAGGTTAAGGCTAGCGAATGGCTTGCTTGGGTAATTATCTGTTAGATACCACCAGACTTGTTCGCCCTTGGCTTCCCGGGCTCGCGCCTCTGCGGCGTCAAAATCATTGAAGAGCGGACACCAGATATCAACCACGCCGAACAATATTGGGTCAATCTTCGCGGTAATCATCCGGGGCACTCCAGAAGCTTGTTGTTTGGCGAAAGCGAACATCTTTTTCATTTCTGGAATTCTCTTGGGGTGAAAGAGAACTTCATCGAAACCGAACATTATCGCTTTATCCAGCCAGCCGTTGCGTTTGAGCATTGCCAGAGCCGGAGCGGACCACTGCATAAATGCTTTCTTCGTGGAGGGAATCTTTACCAAAATCAGGTTTTTGCCGCGTTGCAGGTAGTCTTTGAGTTCGGCTTCACTCATATATAACATCCGCTCCTTAGTATTGCGATGCCATAAGTTCAAAGGTTCGAGACGGTGAGCGATGACAAAGTCAAAGTAATTGTGTCGGGCCCATTTCGGCATTTTTTTGCCGTAATAAATTTCCGCCTGCGAGGGTCTGAAGCAAAACACGTTTTTCAAACTGGAGTTACGTGGTAACGTAAAGTTGCGGACTTTAAGCCGCATGGTAATTGAGGTTGCCGGTTTGGAGTCGGGGCGTACCGTAATTGTGCCATGATAAGTTCCGGCCGCGGCGGTGGCGGGAACTTTAACATCAATCCACAACGTTTCGATAGGGGCGGGATCGAGGTACGCAAATTCGTGTCCAGGAAACAGCACATCGGGCACCAGTTCTTCTTGATGCGAGCTACGGGGAAACGCAGTCTTGATAGTGCCGACTTTATAGGACTTTACCGCCGCGGCGGGAATAATCGCCTTCGAGGTACCGGTAAGGTCGGATACGGATACGGTTACGCATTTGGGGCGATAGCCGGGCTGAAACGTCAAGGGAATTTGAAAGCCGCCGACTTCGTTGCGTGCCAGCTCCAACGTGGTTTGAGTTTTACCGGAACAAATATAGGCGTTGGGCAAGACTTTGGTCATGGAATTTTCCACCGAAGCCACATAGCCGTTGCGTGCCCCGGAGGAGCCAGGAGTGAACATCGCCGCGTAGCGGATCAGCTCCACTTTTAGTTTTGACATCTCGGCCACAAAATCGCGTAACTGTTCAAAAGCATTGAAATAGACAATGAAGAACCGGGCGTTGGCAAGTTGGTGTTGGAGTGTGCTCAATTGTTTAGCCGCCTGGTTCACGCGATCACTGAAGTTGGGGACCGCGTCAAGTTTGGCGCGGGCTACTTTCAACGCCGCGTCAGCTTCAGCTTCAAGTTGATGACTCGGATACATAATCCGGGCAATCCGGGCTCCGGCATCGAGCGGTTGTTGACGCAGATAAGCCGACGTTACAAATAACAAGACTCCGAAACGCCGCGGCTGATGAAAGGTGTCCAGCGGCGACCAGGAGCTGACCTCTTCGGTATAGGAATTTTCGCGTCCGGCGTTAAAGCCCCACACGGCGCCGGGTTGCGGCGTACCACCCAGAGCAGAGAACGGGATTGCGGCTTCCGCCGTCCAGTGGTCGGAATCGATCACCGCGCGTATCCGCCAGCCGCTTTCATAACTAGTGTCGCGTTTACCGGGCGCATGCCGGGAATCGTATTTGCCTTGAGCGGCGTTCGCGGCAAAATGCAGATAATTACGCTGGGTGCGACCAGGGTCGATGAAGAGTTCAAAACAGTCCTTTCGCCAAACCCGGACATCATTGCCGGAAACTTCTTTAGCTCGTAATGACGGTTTGACCGCCATTCCCGTGAACAACGCGTACAAATACCGGGAATCCCACAACAGCTTGACATTGGCTTTTTCCGCGGTTGGCAACCAATCGCCACGGCTAAAATAAAGCGGTACAGCCTGGCTCCAGGCGGATTCGTCACCGCGGCCGTCAAGAGTGATTGGTCCGCTGCGCCGGACCGTAGCAACACAAAACGGCGGTTTGGCCATCGACGCGGAGGGAAACTTCTGTTGGG
>JBAYCO010000040.1:0-14392 GCA_041668685.1 Victivallaceae bacterium
GTCGAGGGCTTTCACTTGAACATCAAAATTCAGTAAAATAAAGGGGATAAAGAAAAAATCTCCATAAAATATTAGTTTTTAAGCAGATAAATAGAAATTAAGTAGAAAAATTTTGACAAAACCTAAAAAACGAAAAGGAGACATATCCATGCTTACAATAAAGACTTCTATGGGAGATATAAAACTGGAACTTTTCGAAAAAGAAGCCCCGTTAACCACGGCCAACTTTTTACGTTATGTTGACGAACAGCATTATAACAATACGATTTTCCACCGTGTGATCGATAATTTTATGATTCAGGGCGGGGGATTTGATCAGGATTTTCACCAGAAACCGACTAGCGAACCAATCGAGAACGAGGCCGTGAACCGGTTAAGCAACAAGATCGGGACTATCGCTATGGCGCGGACATCTGATCCGCACAGCGCGACGGCGCAGTTTTTTATCAATGTCGCCGATAATGATTTTCTGGATTTCAAAGCTCCCACTCCGCAGGGCTACGGTTATTGCGTATTCGGCAAAGTCGTTGAAGGTATGGACGTAGTCAACAAGATCAAGAAAGTGTCCACCGGTTTTTACGGCCCGCACGGGGACGTTCCCGAAGAAAACATCATCATCCGGGAAATAATACGCGACGAAGCATGAAATTCAGACCCTGTATAGATCTGCATCAAGGTAAAGTCAAACAGATTGTCGGCGCCACCCTCAGCGATAACGGCGGTGTGCGGACTAATTTCGAATCCGTTCATGATTCGGCTTACTATGCGAAACTCTACCGCAAAGACCGGTTGCGCGGCGGCCATGTGATCATGCTTGGCCCCGGTAATGAAGAAGCGGCTGAACGGGCCTTGGCCGCTTATCCGGGCGGTCTTCAGGTTGGCGGCGGCATTAACTGTGATAACGCCCGGCAATGGCTCGAAGCGGGCGCTTCCCAGGTAATCCTGACTTCCTGTATTTTTTCCGGCGGAGAATTAAAGCAGGATCAACTGGATAAAATTTTCAGTTCAGCGGGGCGGGACAAACTGGTGCTTGACCTGAGTTGCCGTTTGCGTGACGGCAAATACTTTATCGTTACCGACCGCTGGCAGAAGTTCACTAACTGCGAAGTCAATGCCGCGACTTTAGAACGGCTTGCCGCCTATTGCTCGGAATTTCTGATTCATGCCGTTGATGTCGAGGGCAAACAGGCCGGGATCGATACCGAACTTATAAAGATAATGGCGGAGAATTCCCCGATTACCGCGGTTTATGCGGGCGGTATCAGTTCGCTTGCGGACATTGACCTGATCGGCAGGATCGGACAGGGCAGGATAGATTATACGGTTGGTTCGGCGCTTGATATCTTCGGCGGCAAACTCAAATATTCCGATGTTTTGAAGGGAAAAAAATAAAGGCGGATGTAACGCCTTGGTGATCTAACGGCCTTTATTATTCGACGTTCGGTTATCAATTACTTGACGCCCGGCGCTCCCAGCAATGAACTTACCCATTCCGGGACTATCTGACCAGCCTTGCCGGTGATGATTTTATCAAAGCAGCCGTCGTTACCGGCTGTGTCTTTGTTGAGCAGGACAGTCTTTTTGCCCAGTCTTTTAGCGGTGTGGACGAATCCGGCGGCGGGGTAGACTTTTCCGGAAGTCCCGATTGCGGCAAATAAATCACAGTTCTTCAATGCGGCCTCGATTTCATCCATGTACATGGGCATTTCACCAAACCAGACGATATGCGGCCTGAGTCCGCCCCATTTACTGGTGAAACCGCATTTCGGGCATTTTAATTCCGTACTGGTGTCGCCATTCCAGGAAACGACTTCAGAGCACATCAGGCAGCGGCATTTCAGCAGCTCGCCGTGCATGTGAACGACTTTTTTACATCCGGCGCGTTCGCAGAGGTCGTCGATATTTTGAGTAACATTGAAAAGTTCTATGCCGGGCGAGTTTTCCAGTTCGGCAAGGGCGTAATGTGCGGCATTGGGTTTTACCGTTTGCAATTGGCGTCGCCGCTCGTTGTAAAAATTGTGCACCAGTGCGGGATCAGCGGTAAAACCTTCAGGGGTGGCAACCTTGTCAACCGGATAATTATTCCACAAACCGTCTTTTTCGCGGAAAGTCTCGATTCCGCTTTCCGCGCTTAATCCCGCGCCGCTGAGAACTACTATTTTCATGATTATGAATTTCTCTTACCTTATTCAACTCCAATATACTTCTCACTGGAGATTTATGCAATTACGGCTTGTCAAATTCAATACTGAAATCAAAAGTAATCGAATTTTCCGTACAGTTTATGCTGTTTATCTTCGTTTCCGCCCGCAATTTGTCTTTCAATAATTTATTGAAATCAACGGTAATGCTTTGCCCGCTGGAACTGGCGAAATCAGGCAGTTTTATCGTCGCAAGCAGTCTTTTCTCCAGGCCGATGAGCCCGATAATCCCATTAAGGAGTGTTTGCGCCAGTTTAGTGATGCCGCCGGAAAGTTTTGAATCGCCGCCGGACTTTATGCTGAATGTGGCGGTAACGGTTTCCCCGGTATGCGCGAAAGTCAGGATCAACAGCCAGTTTGCCGGAACGCCGAATATGCCGATAGCTTTTTTATTCAGGGTAATCCCGCAGGAAACGGTTTTATCATTAAATTCGACGCTGTTTACGCATTTGACCTGTTTGATTTGGGGCGCCGCCCGGATGATATCCTCACTGCACAAAGTGATTTTCATTTACGCCTCTCAATTTTCTTCGTTTGTAGTACCGCCTTCAGGCGGAAAAAAACCGTTGCTTACCTGGAAAATTCCGCCTAAAAGCGGTACTATACTGTTTTAGGTTGGATTTTAAACTTTTATCTTGAACTTGACTGCGGCTCCAAGTAGCGCCGGGTCTCGATGAGACCGGCGAAGGAAAACGTTGATAAAACATATACCATCGCTCTTTGCCGCTTTCATCGAAAGCTGGCCTACTCGGTTGCAGTATAGATGTTAAATTTTCAGATTAATACAGTATACAAACACGTTTCCCGGATTGCCTTTACATTTTCAAATATTTATTGATTTCCTCAATTTCATGTGTCTGTATTTCGCCCATTCTCTCAACGGCTCCGGTTATTTCCTCTTCGTCTTCCTCTTGCAGCGTATGGCCTTCGGAATTCAAAACTTCCAGCAGTTCAGTGAAATAAACGGATACTTCGGCCATTTTCCGGATATTTTTTTCGGGGAGTTGTTCCGGGGCGATGTTCATTGATCGCAGGTTTTCGAAGAGTTCGAGCCGTTCGTCGATAATATCGAGTATCTGTTCGCGCAGTTCTGCCTTGGGCTTGTCATGGTGGCGGTTATAGCGGGCGAAAATCGTTTCCCAGCGGTCTTCCAGGTAGTTGAGAAAAATAACTTCCTGCGCGTCATCGGCAAAGGACAGTTTATTCATGCCGAAACAGCGCCGGAAAAAACTGTCAAAATCAGGATTTCCCTGATAACAACTGGAGAGAATGTAGGAGTCGATTTCAACCGCTTTCAGCGGGCTGTTGACATCGGCCAGCAGTTCTTCCAGTGAATTGATTTTTCCTTTCGAAATGCCGATGTTGTCCGGGATTTCAAAATCTTCGTCCGGGGCACTTATTTTGCGGGCCAGAACGGTATGGGCGGCGCTTTCGAAGTTGATTTCAATCCGGTCGCTGCCGGTGTAGAATTCATCCAGTGAAGCGGAATTTTTTCCGGCAAAGAGTTCTGGAGCCGTGAAAAAAGCCCAGCGGAGCTGATCGGGAATTTCGAAATAATCTTCAAAGCGGTCGATAACCATTTCCACCGCGTACCCGAAATTGTCAATCCATTCCTTTATTTTCGAATTGCGGCGGTCCGAACCGGAAAGATAGCTGAAACTAAATATACCTTTTTCCCAGTCTTTTATTTTTACGAGCAGGGCGTCGCCAATAGTGAAATTGTGTTTTTTGAAGAATTCTTTCAGGTCGAAGACGTTCAGGATAACATCGCGTTTGGAGGTCTTTTCTTTGAGCAGCGCCGCATTTTCCGGACTTTCAGCGATGAAATAGTCGAATATCTGTTCGGAACCGAGAAAGATATGATAGGGTATAAGTTCAGTTACTTCATGTGTGAACTGCCGGGTCTTGATTTTGCCGCCGTTCTCGTCAATCAATGTTACTTCCGAAGGGAAAATTTCATTTTCGCAAAAAACGCAGAAGCGGTGTCCCGGAAAGAGAATATTGTTTTCTATTTCTATTTCGCCGGGGGTAATTACAAATTCACGCCCGGCAAAAAATTTATCACGGATGTAATAAATGTCTTTGTCCGCGTTCCTGAACAGCCGCTCGTCGGCATCCAGTTCCCGTTCGATGCGGAGTTCTTCAGCTTTGAGATTTTCCGGTTTTATATCCAGGCGGGCGAGTACGTCGGCAACAGTGAATCCACCGCCTGCGGCTTCGGTCATTGCGGCGTTTACCGCAGCGTCAACAGCTTTTGAATCAATTTTCATATTTTTATAACCAGCTATTAAGAAAAGTTTGGAGTGTGAGACAATAAAGAGCTTTCCAGATGAAAAAAAGATGGTTCATCAGTGCTTCCCGGGAAATACCACCTGCCTGGAAATCTTGCGGCACTGAAAATTTTATAAGGTTCCAAATCAGATGGAAGTTGGGTTCCGTCAATAATTATTTCACCAACTTTGCGCTCATTTGCGGGAAATAATTGCGGTAATGAAAATTCTGTCAGCCAAATGTGAGACGGGAGATATTTTTTCAGTAAGTCAACTATTTTATTGTTTTCCTGATGCTTTTCCCAATCTTCCATATGTGAGAGGTGTCTGATATATTCAGCTCTATTTAGTGCGACGGTACGGAGTACTATTCTCCCCGAACAAAAAGCCGAGAGAGTTTTTTGGTACCATACGTTTAATAATTCTACCGATTTTATTATAGAAAAAAACAATCTATAAGCAAGAATTTCCGCAGAGACGCCACTAAAGACTATACCCTTTTTGAAAATTTCAATAACATAATTTACATTTTTGTGGGTCAAATATAGTTTGGGAATGCAAAGGTTTGCTCCGAAATTATCATCATGACCGATAAAACTACTGGTCCAATTTTCACTTGGCGAATATTTTATTTGTCCAGTTTTAAAATACGCAATTTCGGCATCAGGCACCCAGGTGTCCTTGTTGAATGTATGCCCATAAAAAGGAATGATATGGCCATCTCCACCAGGGAGAATGAAACCGGCCAATGCACCGGCTCCGGATTCAATACCGGCATACAGAAGTTTATTAAAAGGGACTATGGTTTTTTCAGATATTTCGCCGGAAATTAAAGAATTACGTTCTTTGTTCGTATAATAATAATCATGATACTTTAAACCGTAAAAATCCAAAATTTTACGGATTTCTTTAGGCTCTAAAGCTAAACTGTTTTTATTGAGGCCATTAACAATTTTTGTCATTTGAGCAAAAGACGGTTCCAGTAAAGGATTGTTGCCGGCAATAAGAGAATATAATGCCACATGCGCGCAACATTTGGATAAGCTGTTTTGCTGGGCAAAAATAAAGCCTTTTACAGAAAAAATTTTTTCCCCTATGTGAACTTTAAATACAGGAGGTTTTCTTATACAGTTATGGCGATGCGCATATTTTTCAAATACCGCTTCAAAAACATGTGGTTGATTGATCTTTTTGTCAGGGATAGTATCATTTTTTACAATAGCATACCCTATGAGATTATAGGATCGTTCTCTACGTAAATCCGTTTCAGAGTTCATTATGGAACGCCAAAAAGAAATACGGAACAAAAAATTTGAACGATAAGAAGGATATCTAATTTGCAGTTCGTGGTTTTCATCTGCAATGATGCCTTCTCCTGCTGGATTAAGTCTTTCTAAAACCATTGTTTTGGCTTGAAACGAACGTGCTAAAGAAAAACAACGATGAATAGAATCAGAATCTTGTCCAAAGGTTTTTTCTATAAAAGAAAAACATGAAAACGGCGGCGTCAAGGCAAAAAAACTACAGGACAAAGCGCTACACAAACGATGTTCATGCATAATTATTCCCCAAACGCGGTTTTACATTTGGGAACTCGAGCTTTTCCCTTATTCATAGCAGAAAGGAATTGGGATACGCTTTCTTCTAATTGCATTTCAATATTGACTTTTTTTACAGCAGAGGCTCCAAATGCCTGCTGTAAATCTTTTTCCATGGACAACAAAGATATTTTTCCCTGTTTTTTAGAAAAATTTTCTTTTGCCATAGCAACCTCCCGGGCTTTTACTAAATATAAGATGATAGTCAACCGTTTTCAAGGAAAATTTTGTTATTATCCTGAGTTTTGAAAATATTTTTACTCAGTTAAACGCCATTTTTGAGACTTTTTCGAACATGAAATTTCTCAGGTGGATTTCCAGGTCGGCCTGTTCCCAGCTCTTCAATGTCTCGATGCTGACGGCGTCATTCAGGTCGAATTTGCCGCTGAACGTTCGGCGCAGGTCAAACAGTACGGCGCCGCAGCCAAGTTTTTTCCCGACATCGGCGCACAAGGTGCGGATGTAAGTGCCTTTTGAGCATTTCACTGTAAATTTGACATGAGGAAGGATAATTTCGTCGATTTTGATATATTCAATGCAAATTTGTTTCGCTTCCCTTTCTACTTCAAGGCCTTGCCGGGCGAGTTGATAAAGGCGTTTGCCGTCCTGCTTTTTGGCGGAAAACATCGGCGGAACCTGTTCCTGTTCGCCGACAAACGAGTCCAGCGCTTCACGAACCTGGGCTTCCGTAATCTGCGAATAGTCGTTTTCAGCAATGACTTCGCCGTCCATGTCCTGGGAATCGGTTTCCGTGCCGATAAGCATGTCGGATTGATAAACTTTGTCCTCGCCGCTGAATTTCTGGCTCAGTTTGGTGAATTTACCGAGCATCATCACCAGCAGTCCGCTGGCTGCCGGGTCAAGGGTGCCGCAATGCCCGATTTTGGGTATGTTAAAACGGTTCCTGAGCATGTTTACGACATCGAAACTTGTCCATTCTTTAGGCTTGTCCACCAGCAGCGCACCATCCGTTTTGAAAGGCGGTAAGCGGTGTTTTTCAGGTTTATAGCGCATTAAGTACTCCTTCAGCATGTTCTATGAGTATTTCTTCAGCCTCCATCAGCGTTGCCGCCTTTATCAGGCCGCCCGCCGCCATTTCATGGCCGCCGCCGTTGAGTTTTCTCGCGATGCTCCCGACGGAGAATTCAGGGCTTTTCGAGCGCATGGAAATTTTAAATCCCAGTTCATGTTTCTGCATGATCACGACAATTTCGGTATCCTGAACGGCTCGCAGAGTTTCAATGAGTCCCTCGGTGTTGCGCATGTTGACATTATATTTTTTGATCAATTCAGGCGGCACGTAGAACCATGCCAGCCGTCCGCCGCATGCTGTCTTGAAGTGTTGGGAAACCAGTTCTGACTGGAATTCGATTTGCCTGAGCGGGACCGAAAAAAACATTTCATTGATGATATGGTGATAATCTGCTCCGAGTTCCAGTAGTTCGGCTGCCTGCCGCATGATTTTCGGAGTTGTGTTGTCGAAGCGGAAACAGCCGGTATCCATGATTATTCCGAGCAACAGAAGCCCGGCGATTTCCGGCGTTATTTTTGTTTCCGTTCCGGCTTTGAAAATCATGAAAATGATTTCCGCCGCCGCCGCCGCTTCGGGCATTACCAGATTCCATTTTGCGTAACTCATGTTGTCCGGGTGGTGGTCTATATTCAGGCTGGGGAGCGGTATGTTGGCAAAATCAAGTTCGGAAAGCGCCGCGCGTTTTTGTATCGGGGTGTCCAGATATATCATAAAATCGTAGCTTGCCCAGTCCAGCCCGGCTGCGTAATTACGGCAGGCGGGGGGAGAAAAATCCCGGTATTTTTCCGGTATCTGCTCCGGCAGAAGAAGCTCAGCTTTTTTCCCGGTGAGCCGCAGGTACTCCAGCATGGCGAAACTTGAACCGAGTGCGTCGCCATCCGGGTTTTCATGGGTTACGATCAGAAAATTGTCGTATTTTCTGAGCAGTTTGGCGGCTTCTTCGGGATTTATTTTATTCATCTAATAAGTTATCAGTAATCAGTTTAAGAGGGAACACAGATAGTCACGGACGAACACGGACAAACACGGATAAAAATTCTTTTCTTTAATTTCTGTTTTTTCATTTTCCTCTTTCAATTTTCAATTATTTGTCGTCTGAATTATTTCCCAGGAGTTCGAACACCCTGTCTCCGGCGGCGATCCGCGGGTCGAGTTCGAATTTTAATACCGGGGTGTATTTCAGGGAAACGACCTGTGAAATGTCATGCTGAAATTCGCTTCTTCTGTTTCTGAGGGTCTTGAGAACTTCACGAGCGGTTTCATCATTGCCGCCGAATACGCTTACGAGTACTACCGCGTGGCGGAGATCGCTGCTGGTTTTTACTTCAGTGACCGAGACCAGGACGGAAGCTGAGGGAGCTATATTCTTGGTGGTGATCAAGTTGCCCAGTTCGCGCTTCAAAAGCTCGTTCACCCTGACAATCCTGCTTCCGGCGCTCATGCAAGACCTCCCGACTTTTACAGTTTTGCTTTTCTCAGTTCAATCTCGAAAAATTTGACGGTGTCGCCTTCTTCAAAATCCGCAAAGTTATCCAGTTTAATGCCGCATTCGAGTCCGGCTTTGACTTCCTTAACATTGTCCTGGAAGCGGCGCAGGGAAGTGACTTCGCCGTTATAGATAAGCTCCTTGTTGCGGAAAACACGGGCTTTTGAACCGACTTTGACAGAGCCTTGTTCGATCATGCAACCGATGACATTGATGCCTTTTTTGACTTCGAATATCTGTAATATCCTGGCTTCGCCGAGATCGTTTTCGCGTTTTTCCGGTTCGAGCTGTCCAGTCAGCGCTTCGGTAATATCTTCAAGCAGTTCGTAAATAATGTTATACAGACGAATTTCCACGCCTTCTTTCTTGGCCAGTTCATTGACTCCGGGGTTGACCCTGACGTGGAAACCGACGATTATTGCGTCGGAGGCCGAGGCCAGAATAACATCGTTCTCAGTAATTGAACCGACGCTGTTCATAATGACGTCCACTTCGATCTTTTCGGAAGGAAGTTTATGGAGAGAGTCCTGAATGGCTTCGCCGGAACCGCGAACATCGGATTTAATGATAATGTTAAGGACTTTCTTGCTGTCGGTATTGATCCTGCTGAACAGGTCGTCAACGGATACGATTGAATCTTTGGAAAGGCTGACCTGACGGTTTTCATGGGCGCGGCGTTCCGCTTCATTTCTGGCGTCGCGTTCTTTTTTGCAAACCCTCAGGGTTGAACCGGCGCTCGGCGCTCCCGTAAGTCCCACGACTTTTACCGGGTCGCTCGGCCCGACGCTCTGTAACGAATTATTGCGTTCATCCAGCAGATTTTTTACTTTCCCGTAATATTCATCGGCAAGCACGACGTCGCCTATTTTCAGGGTGCCTTCCTGAACCAGCACGCTTGCCGTGGCTCCGAATCCGGATTCGATCTGGGATTCGAGGACAAGCGCTTTCGCCGGTTTATTCGGGTTTGCCTTCAGTTCCAGCAGTTCTGCTTCCAGCAGAATGCGTTCGAGCAGATTATCGAGGCCTTCCCCGGTTTCGGCTGAAACCCGTACCGCTCCGACATCCCCGCCCCAGTCTTCGCTCATCAGTTCATTTTGCTGCATCTGGAGTAGAATTTTATCGGGATTGGCGTTAGGGAGGTCGATTTTATTTATAGCGACGATTATAGGCACTTTGGCGGCCCTGGCGTGGTCAAGGGCTTCAATAGTCTGTTGTTTGAAGCCGTCGTCGGCCGCCACTACCAGTATCGCGATATCGGTGACATTGGCGCCGCGCGCCCGCATCTGGGTGAAAGCTTCATGTCCCGGCGTGTCGATAAAAGTAATTTTTTTGCCGTTAAAAACCACTTGGGAAGCACCGATATGCTGAGTGATTTTCCCGGCTTCGCCCTCGGCGACAACCGTATGCCTGATTTTATCCTGCAAAGAAGTTTTACCGTGGTCGACGTGGCCGAGAAAAGTTACGACGGGAGGACGTTCAAGCATGTCTTCGGGGTTGTCCGCAGCTTCATCGAATAAATTGCTGTTTTCGCCGTGAATGTTATGTTCGTCCTTGGTACGGTGGTCAATTACCAGCTTCATGCCGAAAACATCGCATATTTTGTCGGCGGTTTCTTCTGTCAGGGTCTGGTTAATGCTCGCCAGTTCGCCGATTTTCATCAGTTCGCTTATGATGACATTGGGCTTTTTGTTCAAGGCTACGGCGAGTTGTTTGACAATAATCGGCGTTTTTATGTGGACTTCCCTGTCACCGTTATTGGCATTCTCGGATGAGCGAGTTGATTCCGCCGACTTGTTCTTTTTGAAAACATCGTCAAAGTGTTCTTCAAGCAGTTCGATCATATCAGGAGGAATAAAGCTGCTGTTCGATTCCAGCTCGATACCTTCTAATGCCAGCTCCTCAAGTATTTTCCTTGGAGAAGTACTGTATTTTTTGGCAAGGTCTTTTACTTTTACTTTCTTCACTACCTGATCCTTTGATTTTTAATCTGATTTTATTCCGCCGAGTCTTTAAATTCGGTGAAAACTTTATCTATTTCTTCAGTATTGATATCTTCAATTGCGAGGATTTCTTCTTTACCGGCCGCCAGAATGCCTTCCAGCGAAACATAACCGTTGCTCACCAGCATGAAGGCGGTGTTTCCCGAGACGCCGGCCGTTTCAGCGAGAGCGGCGGCGGCCTTACGGATCTTGTCTTCCATGCTTTCTTCTTTCTTCGGCTCAATGATCTGGATATTGATGTTCCAGCCGATTAATTTTGAGGACAAACGCACGTTCTGGGCCTTCTTGCCGAAAGCCAGCCGCGACTGGTCGGGCGTGACGTAAACGATCAGTTCGTTTTCGGCTTCCTTGACTTCTACCGATTTAACTTTTGCCGGCTGCAGGGCGTTTGTGGCGTATTGCCTGATATCGTCGTCGTAAGGAATTATGTCGATACGTTCCCCGCCGAGTTCGGTGGTTACATTTTTGACCCGGGTGCCGCGCATCCCGACACAGGCGCCGACGGGATCTACTCGTGAAGCGTTGCTTTTTACCGCGATTTTAGAGCGGCTTCCGGCTTCACGGGCAACGCGGATTATTTCGACGATACCGTCATGGATTTCCGAAACTTCGCGCTCGAACAGTTGCCTGACGAAATCCGGATGGGTGCGCGAAACGATAAGGCTGGGGCCTGAAGTTTTCGTATCCACTTCGAGAAGCAGTGCATTGATATGGTCTCCCACCATGTACTGTTCGCCGTAAATTTTTTCCTTGGAACTGAGTATGCCTTCGGCTTTCTGGAAATCAATAATGATGTTTCCGCTTTCAAAACGCCTGACCACGCCGTTGATAATTTTACCTATCTGCTCGGCGAATTCGGCTTTGACATTTTCCTTTTCCGCACGGCGGAGCTGCTGCATGATAGCCTGTTTTGCAGTCTGGGCCGCGATGCGTCCGAAATTTTTAGGAGTAACTTCCCAGTCAAGGACATCGCCGATTTTTACGTCAGGATATTTTTCCTGGGCGCGGGCAAGGATGAGTTGATCATTGTTTGGGAAAGAATCGACAACAGTCAGGCGGGCCCAGGCTTTTATTTCACCGGTGACCGGATCAACTTTTACATTGAGTTCACTGGCCGGATGTATGCTTTTGCGGGATGCGGACATCAAAGCGGCTTCAACTGCCTTCACCAAGACTTCGCGGCTGATTCCGCGTTCCTGTTCCAGATACTCAAGAATTGTTAATAATTCATTGTTCATCGCTTTGTCCTTTCTGCATTTATTTAAGTTTGCATTTAGCCTTTGCCGATAAAAAAAAGCGGGTAACTTACCCACTAATCCACCGACGCATAGAAATGCAAGATTTATCTACATACAGGGCTTAATATAAACCGCAAAATTAAAGTAGCAAATTGATTCTTCTATTTTTTATCGAATTAATAGCTGTTTTTAGTGAAAAAATGCTTGCCCAAGCTAAAATGCGAAAGTATACATTGCACATTTGAACTTGAATCGGAGCGAATAAGGCCGCAGAAAAATGAACTTGGCCGCATATGGAGAAATATTTTCACTTTTTTTATATGAAAAACTTGATTATGTCGAAATTTGTGCAATCTTTAATAGCTTTCAGTTAGTGTCTCAGAACTATTTTTTACAAAACTATTTATAAAAAACAACTAAACGAGGTTAGATAGATATGGCAGGCAAATCGGCAATGAAAAGAATGCGTACGGATGCGAAAAAGCACTTACGCAATAAAGCGCGCAAATCAGCCCTGAAAACCATTGAGAAAAGTTTCCGCGAAGCGGTTGCCGCAAAAGATGCGGAAAAGGCAAATGAACTGGGCAAAACCTGTTTCAGCAAATTTGATAAAGCCGCTAAAGTCGGGACTATTCCGAAAAACCGGGTGGGCAATAAGAAATCGCAAATCAGCAAATTGCTGAAAAGCCTGGAAAACTGATTTTTTTAGGTGTTATCGAATTATAAAACATTGAAAAAAAATTATTTTGAAGTTTTTTCCTGCTGAAAATAAAAAACATTGAAAAAAATTTGTTTTTTTATTTGTAAAAAATATCAGCCAATATATACTAAAGGTTTCAGGACGATGGGGGAAATTATGTTTTTTAATTATTTCCTGAGTCCGGGTATAGTTTGGATGAAAAGTTGATTGAAAATTTATAGTGGTAATGTGAGGGTGAAAATCGCGCATTTGGCTTTTGCGGTAGTTTTTCATTTTTAGTTTAGTGATTTCTTATATCTGATATAAGGTCGTTTTATCTACAAAATATAAGAAATTGTTAAATATTTTGACAGTTTATTAAATAGCCGATTGACATTTGCGCCGGTTCAGCATTATACTATAATATAAGGTTTAGGGTTTAGGTCTTTTAAGTTCCTATACGCAATTTTCTCCTCTTCATAATTACTCCTCTAAACACTTAGAAGCCTAAGCCCTATTTTTTTAAAGCTGATTTCAAAACTTCAACAGATTTTGCGATCAGCTTTTTTGTATATTGCCGGAATGAGGGGTTATCTTTAACTTTTACGATTAACAAATTTGAAAAAATCCGGGTTTGAGTTAAGATATAGAAAAATATAAAACCCGGGATGAACTTAAGATGCAATATATTATCAAAGACAAAAATAACGAGGAGCACGGGCCGGTCGACGCGGAAACCCTGGAAAAATGGGTTGATGAAGATCGTATTACGGCGGAAACCCCGATCCGCAGTTCCTTGATGGCGAATTGGCGTACCGCCGATGATATGGCATTTTTAAAGGAACGGCTTGCGGAACAGGCGGTGAGGAGAGAAGAAGCCGCTACAATGATGGAAAAGTCAGGTTCCGTTCTTAAGGATATCAAAGGCCGTATCGCGGAGAAATTTGTTCCTGCGTCGACTTCAAAGCTGGAACAGAAGCGCCCTTATCAGTATGCCAACATGTTTTCGCGCTCAATGGCCGGGCTCTACGACCTGGTTGTGATTTTACTCGTCGGGCTGCTCATATACTTTGCCGGTCTGGTCTATGCGTATTATTACCCTGCTTCGCGGACGGACAATTCCAAGCAGGCAATCGCCGAAAAAGACAATATGATGATCCCTATAGACAAGGCGGCGGAAGAACGTCGGCTGGATATAGAAAAACGTCTTGAAGCAGCTAAACAAACCCTGAAAGATGATGAGCTTAAAAAAACCGAAAAGGCTTTCGAAGCGGAACTGAAAGCGGAAAAAGCCGCGACCGCCAAAATAAAAGCTGAAGTGCATGAAAATAATTTAAGCGCGGATTGTCCTCCCTATACTTTCGCGGATAAAAATGCCGGGTACCAGGCAAGTTCGATATGGATGGATACCGTTGCCAATGAAGAATATGTCTGTCTGAGCGGTGCGCCCGGCGCGGCGCGTTGGCTGAAGACCGGCGAATTGAATGAAATTGTGACTTTTGGCCTGGCGGCGCTTCTGCTGGGCGTTTTTGTCGTCAACGCCTTATGTCTCGGATATTATTCGCAAACCTTTGGTATGTGGTTCTGGGGGATATTTCTAAGTAAACGCCGGATAGGGGAAGTGTATTTTTTCCGCGCCTTTATTTTTACGCTGTTTTGGCCCTTATGTTTTATTTTCTCGCCGCTGTTTGTGTACGTTTTTCGCCGAGGCCTGCATGAAATGATTGCCGACGTAAGGCTGATAAGGGTATTCAGCAGACGCCAGTAGTTTTTTAATTGCGAGAATTAGCGCTGTGAGGCAGTTTTTTACAGCGATTCTCTTTCAATGATTTTGGTATTAAGCTTTATTCCGGGTAAACGCCGGTTATTGGTCGCAAGCATCCTGAA
>JBAYCO010000041.1:0-14372 GCA_041668685.1 Victivallaceae bacterium
AATTGCCGGAGCTGCTATGAATAAAACACTGTTGAAAGGTGAAAATTTTTGCTTTAATGATGTTTTTGTAAACTTCCAAGATCAAACTATCGAGTTTGGCAATAACCTGTTTGTACGCCGCTTGGACTTAAGCAGGGTTGTACCACGTACCGCCTCTTTTGTTTATCTCCCAATAAACAAAGAATTGATTTCCGAACAGGAGCTTTTCGATTTTTCTTTCACCGGGTACAATTTTCCCGGCGGCAACACAAAAGTTGAATTTAAACTGCTTGCCGTAGATGTCTCAATTGTCCCTGGTTCATGGGAAGACAATGAACATGTAAAAATTGATGTCCATATCAAGGAAGGTATTCAGCAACTCGAATTTATTAAATCCTATTTTATTTATTCCGGACAAGCTTTTTTGGCGACCCGAAACTCAATAAAATGCCCGGTCAGTGCCAATATCTACTGGAGCAGTCGCATCCGGTTTAACTCGCCGCAAGATTTTCCGCCGGAGAAACAGGAAAGTCGGGTCGAGGTTTTGCGTTTGTCTTCCGAATTTAAAGCATCGAAGTCAGTACAATTCCGCGGACGCACGGATTACACCAATGAACTGGTTTCCGAATATATTAATCCGGGCGAATACGTAATCGGTAACTTATTGTTTTGCGAAAGTTCCGATTGCGGAATGTTTTTACTGCAAGAAGCCCCGCCAAGTGAGGAAAGACGGGATTTTGAGGATCACGATTTTCGCATTGCCGCCGATAACACAATCTGTTCCTGCTGTTGGGGAGTTGCTCCGGCAGAAGTCAAAGCTGACGAATTTCTGCATTCCTACCGAACTGTAATCGGCATTTATCCGCCGGGAAAAGAACAGCAGGCGCTGAAAAAATACCTGCGTCTGCGTTTTCCGGAAATGGAAGAGGACTATACTGTAACGGTAAATCCCTGGGGATGCGGAGATTTCCCCGATTCAGTCAGTGAAGATTTTCTGCTTGCCGAAATTGCCGCTTCCGGGGAAATCCACGCAACACATTATCAGGTTGACGACGGTTGGCAAAAAGGCAGGGCATTGAGTGAATTGTCTATCAACAACCGCAATATTCAACCTGGATTCTGGGAAATATCCAAACCGCATTTGCCGCATGGTTTTAACAAGCTGCTGATTAGTGCTCAAAACAGTAATATCCAGCTGGCGTTATGGGTGGCGCCAAGCTTTAATTGTGAGTACCGCGACTGGCGAAAGTTTGCGGATATACTTTTCGAATTCTACGAAAAATACCATATAAAAATGTTTAAGATAGATGCCGTGAAGATTCGTACCAAGGAGGCGGAAGACAATCTGGAAAAATTACTGAAAAGTCTCCGTGAACGTTCCAACGGGGAAATATTTTTCAATCTCGACACAACCAATGGTCAACGTCCGGGTTATTTTATGTTTCTGGAATATGGCAATATTTTTCTCGAGAACCGCTACCTCTGCCGTATCGCCGGATGCCAGTATCACCCTGAATCGACCCTGAATAATCTTTGGCGCCTATCAAAATATATGCGTCCGCAAATATTGCAGATCGAGGTGGCCGACCCCAACGCGATTTGCTACGAAGCATATAAAGGCAAGCTGTTTGCGGCTCCCGACGTTTACCCGCCGGAGTATTGGCTGGCGATCGCTATGTTCGCCAATCCCTTGATCTGGCTGGCACCGTCAAGGCTCACCAAGGAGAGTAAAAAAATTTTCCGGGAAATGATTGACCTGCACCTGAAATACCGGAAACAGATATTTGAAGAAGAAATATACCCGCTCGGAGAAGAACCGAGCGGCAAGGCTTTAACCGGTTTTATTTCGACGAATATGGCGGGATCAAAAGGTTTTATTCTGGCTTTCCGGGAAATAAAAGCTTCAGAATCCGCAGTATGGGATATCCCATTCGTTCAAAACCCAGCGGTAAAAATAAAACGGGTTGCGGGCAATGCCGGAGGCAAAATAAATTGCATTGAAGCTGGAAAATTCCAAGTGAAGCTGGACAGAGAAGCCGCTTATTTAATGGTTGAGTTTTCCGTATAGCAGTCAAAAGATTTTGACAGGATACGAAAACAAAGCGGATGCCTGAATGGCGTTCATTTTAACAATTTTGTGAATCTGCGATCCAGTTTTTTGCTTCTTCCAGGTCTTTAAACGGGAAATGTCTGATTGCCGCTTTGACAAAATGCCCGGCAACGTGTTCCGCGAAACAGCCGATCGGCGAATCCGTGACGAAAGCTACCCGGTTTACCTTTTTGTGGTGCTCTTTGACAAACTCCAGATGTTTTACCAGAGAGTTGAAAGAATCCCAACCGGGAAAAGATTTAGCATGGACCAGGACGCTGTTCAAATGACCGTTTTTTTCAATATACGGATCGATTATCGCGGCCGCCGCCTTGAAATCGTCCTTTGACAAACTCCCCAGGGGTTCAACCATGGCAATACCGTTTTTTTCATCCAATTGAACGTTTAACATAAATTCCTCCTCTTTGAATCAAGTTAATGCCGATGTTCGTGCCCGTGTTCAGGATAATATCCTGCCAGGGCCTCAATACATTTTTTCAGATCTTCCACATATTTGAGATCGACGTTCTGCTTGACCTTCATTGCCGCGATAATTACCGCGTGGTGCTTTACCAGGCGTTCGACGTAATCTTTTTGAGACGGCTTTACCCGTTGGGTCAGAAAATAGTCGCTGATTGTGGAAATGATATTCTGGGCGTGTTTCTCCTTGTTCATCACCCAGCGCACCCGTTGATTTTCGGACTGTGCGTCGGATTTGCCCGCGAGTCCGGTAATTTCTTTAGAAGCCTTTTCCACCGCTGCGGCGTCTTCCAGCATAGCTTCAACCCGCGCCCGGTCGTCATATATTCCGCATGGAATTTGACAATGGGCGTTCACTTTTTGAATTGAAACCGCCGCGGCAACAACTGCCAGAAGCAGCGCCGTCCGCAATTTCCGGTATCCTCTCATAAACTTACTCCTGATTTTTTGTGTTAAGTCAAACATCTAATGTCGCTTACGCCCCTTGGGGCAGGGGCGGCTACATCATTTATCTTTTACCTGCGTTTCCCGATGCAGCCACGGCTGTCTCCAGCCGTGTTAACACTAGTTTTAGCAGGCGATATTATTTTCCCGTATATATCCGGCCAGTTTGACGTCGTCATCCATTATCTGGATTTTGAACCATTCCACCAGCCATTTTGAAAGTTCGTTCATATAGTCGTCGATGTTAATTTCGACGGCATCCATTTCCGCCAGCAGGCCGTCCATTTTTTCCCGGAAGATGTTATGTTTGAGCAAATGTTCTTCATATAACGGATAATCAATGGAACGCATAAGGAATTCCTCCGAATCGAAGTGCTCCAGCGCGTAGGCGATAACTTTATTGACGCCTGCATTGAATTCATTCCGGCCTACGTTTCCTGTTTGGCTTCCGATGACGAATTCGTTAAGCAGTTCGACGTAGTGCGCATGCTGATTATCTATTGCGGGTATTCCGGTCATGTATTCCTGCGGGTTTACTGTCATTTTTGTTTCCTTTTCAGTTAGTTTCCGATTATCGACAGGGCGATCCAAGGTACGAGATTAAAAATAAAGATCATTATTTTGAAGAATCCCAGAAACGAATAAATAATAATATCAAACGCTTCACGGGGAATTGCGAACAGCCTGCTGTGGAAACTGTAAATCCAGTCAGCCATTAAAAGAACTATTAATGAGGAAATTACCAGAAGCGCCGCGTTAATGATCGTACACCACATGAAAAACGCCGTCAGTGTTTGAATTGTCATGATTCCACCTCTCTTTTCATTTGCAAATAATAATATACGTTGTCGGAAAGGAAAAATCAATACCACGCGGAAAAAGTAACGGGCTGATAGAATAAGCCGACAGGCTTATTTTGGGGCAGAAGTTTTAACTTTATTTTTTTCGGACTTTGTTTCCGGTTCGAAAGCTTTTTGGTATCCCCAGGCAAGAAGTTTGGCGACAAAATCGTTGCGGAGCTTGGCGCTCTTGAATCCGGTCACAACCGCAACCAGCCTTTTGCCGCCGCGCAGACAACTGGCGGTAATGCAGAATCCGGCGGCTTTGGTATAACCGGTCTTTATGCCGTCAACCCCGGTACACTTTCCGAGCAGTTTGTTGGTGTTGGTCATGAACTGCCGGTTTTTGTCTCCTTCCGGGCGGAAATGGCTTTCTTTGGTGGAGGTCCATTCTATCAGGAGAGGATAGTGCAGGAGGTTTTCCGCCAGAATTGCCAAGCCTTCCGGGCAACTGGTCGAACTTTTTTTATCGATAGTCAAACCATGGACATTCACGAAATTCGTACTCGCCATTTTCAAATCATAGGCGCGTTTGTTCATACGGCTTACGAAAAGCTCCATGCTGCCGCTGCCGACATATTCCCCGACCAGATAGGCGGAGTCGTTAGCACTTTTGATCGCCATGGATTTGAGCAGTTCCCCGAAAGGATGGGTTTCCTTGGGATCCAGGTAAACCTGAGAACCTCCAATCCTAGGCCGCCCGCGTGACTTTGACCGGGGTGTCCAGATCCAGGCCGGGGCGTTCGTCCATTGCTTCAAAAGCCAGCAAAAGAGTCATCATTTTGGTCATGGACGCGATCGGGACTTCGGTTCGGGGGTTTTTAGCCCACAACACTTTATGGGTATCGAGGTCTACCAGAATACCGGTTTTTGCCATTTTGCAGTCGGCTATCGGCAGCTTATCGCCCCAGACCGCTTTCCGGTAGTCGAAAAACTTGCCGAAATGCGGGTTCTTTGAGGCGGTTTTATAAGTAGGCGGGGAAACCTCCGGAGCTTTTTCCACTTGTGGTTTAAGAGCTTCCGGCGGAGTTTCCTGCCGCTGGAAAATGAGTGGCCTGAGAAAGAAAATATGCGCCAGAACGACAATAACTAAAATTACTACGATAGAAGCATATTTTTTCATCGGGTCATTTCTCCTTTCGGGCCGCAAGGCGGTTCAGGGCGCTGAACAGCGCGGCTATTGCCGCCCGGTCAATGTTTGAATGTTCGCCGGCTCCGTAAACCAGGTTTCCGGAGTCTTTCGGCCTGATCCCCACAAAAGCTATCGCTGTTGCGTCGGCATCGTGACCGAGGGTTCTTTCGGAAAAATCATCAAGCTGGAAATCCGGTATTTCCGGACAGCACTGCAAGGCGTGGACAATTGCCGAAATCGGGCCGTTTCCGCGTCCCGTGACCGCAACGCGGCGGCCGTCAATAGAGATGTCGGCTTTGACTTCAATGGATTCATCGTCAAGAATGACGCGGGAGTATTTGGTCATCACATATTTGCCGGCAATATTCACAAAGCTGGAGTTGAATATTTCGAGCAACTGTGATGAGTCGATCTCGCCGCCTTTTTCGTCCAGGTAATGCTGAACTTCCGCCCCGATTTCCGGATGCATCTGTTTGGGCGGGTAAATCCCGAATTCTTTTTCCAGCACAAAAGCGATTCCGCCTTTACCCGACTGGCTGTTGATGCGGATGAGTTTTTCATACACGCGTCCCAGGTCGGCCGGGTCGATATGCAGGTAAGGAACTTTCCATCCCTGCTTAAAGAACTCGGAGCTTTTAGCCTGCCGCTCAATGCCTTTGCGAATAGCGTCCTGATGTGAACCCGAAAACGCGGTGAATACCAACTGTCCGGCATAAGGATGCCGGGCGTGGACATCCAGCCCGGAAGCCTCTTCCACGCATTTGACGATTTCCGGCATATTGGAAAAATCCAGACCGGAATCTATGCCGCGGGACAGGAAATTCAAGGCAAGTATGGATATATCCAGGTTCCCGGTACGCTCACCGTGTCCGAATATCGTGCCTTCGACCCGTTCCGCCCCGGCAAGCAGAGCCATTTCGCTGGCCGCGACTGCACAGCCCTGGTCGTTATGGGCGTGAATGCTGATTGTGCTTTCCTTGATATAAGGAAAATTATTGCAGAAATATTCGATCATATCCGCATATTGATACGGGGGACGACGCTCGACCGTCGCCGGCAGATTGAGGATAAAATCATTTTTTGCCGCCGGACCCCAGGTTTCTTTGACCGCGGTGCAGACTTCTATTGCGAAATCAATGTCGGTGTCAGTGAATTCCTCAGGTGAAAATTCGTAGGCGATGCGCCCTTCCAAACCGGCGGCTTTGACCGCTTCCTTAACCATGCGGGTGCCGTCTATTGCCATTTGCCTGACTTCTTCGCGGTTCCGGTCGAAAACGAAACGGCCGTGAAGGTCGGAAGTCGGGACATAACAATGCAGCAAAGCTTGGCGAACCCCTTTCAGGGACTCGGCAGTGCGGGTGATCAGGTGCCGGCGCGCCTGGGTCAGTACCGCGATGCGGACGTCGTCCGGAATGTAATTTTTTTCGATCAGGGTGCGGACGAAATCAAAATCATCCTGTGAAGCGGAAGGGAAACCGACTTCGATTTCCTTGAAGCCTATTTTAACGAGCATCTTGAAATAATCAAGTTTGGTTTCCGGATCCATCGGGACAGGCAGGGCCTGATTGCCGTCGCGCAGGTCGACGGAAGCCCAGATAGGAGCCTTTTCTATTTTTTTGTCCGGCCATTGCCGGTTTTTTATGCGCACAAATTCAGGATATACATATTTAGGATATTTCATAATATTTTACTCCGCTGCTGAAAATAAGGAAAATACGTTACAAAAGAAGATACGGAAAGAACTTTACAGAGACAAGAGTAAGCCACCCTGCAGCCAGGCCAGGCGCAGAGTTTTTCCTCCATAAATCTTGTCATTAACAGTGTTCATTTCCTGTCAGCTCGAATATCGTTTAAATAAAAAATCAGTACAACTTAGTATTACTATACAGCGAATTTCGAAAAACACTAATAAAAAAGCAAAAAATATGTCAGCTGATTGGCGAGCAGCAGGGGTATTTGACGGCCTCGCCAAATCATTGTTTGAGAAAATGGGACTTTTGAGACACTTGGGACGCTTGGGACTTTGAGTTTAAATTCAAAAGCCTTAACCGTCCCAAGAGCCCCAATCGCTGTTAAGCAAGACTTTTTCGGGGCTGTCGTATTTTGGGAAAAAAGGAAACTTTCCCCCAAATAAATTGCTAAATAACAAAATCGGATTACCTTAAAGGTTGATACATTGGATTAAAAAATATGCTTGTAAAGGATTTTCAGGTGAATAAAAAAGCGTTTCTTATACTTGCCGGAACTTTCGTTCTTTTATATCTGGGAACTTTGTTTTTTCGTCCCCTGTATACTCCGGATGAGCCTCGTTATGCGGAAATAGCCAGGGAACTCATTGTCCATAATGACTGGGTTGTGCCAAAATTGGATAATCTCGTCTACTTCGAAAAACCGATAATGGGACACTGGCTGAACGCTTTTTCAATCATGGCCTTTGGAGAAAATAATTTTGCCGCACGTTTTTCTTCCGCTATGACCGCACTGCTGACCGCGTTGATGCTGGGCTGGTTCGTTCGGCGTTTTACCGATCAGCGCCTTGCTTTTATGACTACGGTTATTTATCTGACCATGGGACTGGTTTTCGGGGTCGGCACCTACGCGGTTTTGGATACTCCGCTTAATTTCTTCCTTACAGGAACGCTGGCCGCGTTTTTCTGTGCTTATCAATGTCCCAAATGGAACCGCGGCAGAATCGCTTATCTGGCGGCGGCAGGCGTTTTTTGCGGCGGCGCTTTTCTGACCAAGGGATTTCTGGCGTTCGGTATTCCGGGAATTGTGATCCTGGCGTTCCTGCTTTGGGAAAAACGCTGGAAATGCATATTCACGCTTCCCTGGATACCCCTGTTCATGGTATTGTTGACGGTTTTACCGTGGGCGCTGGCTGTTCACCATAGAGACGCCGATTTCTGGAATTATTTTTTCTGGGTGGAGCATATTGAACGCTTTACCGGCGAAAATTCATCTCAGCATCCTCAGGGATGGTGGTTTTTTATTCCGTTCATGTTTGTCGGTCCCTTGCCTTGGACTTTTCTGCTGCCGTCAGTTGTTAAGGGGTATGGAAATAAATATAAGGACTTTTTCAAACAGCCGCTATTGCGTTACGCCGCCTGCTGGGTTATTTTCCCATTTTTAATATGCTCCGCCTCCAGCGGCAAACTGGTGACTTACATTCTGCCGTGCTTCCCCGGTATCGCGATACTGCTTGCTTTTGGTTTGAACGAATATTTCAAGGCCGGGAAACTCAAGGTTTTTGATCTGACCTTGAATATCCTTGCCATAGTTTTGTTTGCCGCGATATCCTTGTTGGCTGTCGCCCAGATATTATCCATATTGGGGGTTATCCCCCGCGCCTTGTATACGCCGGACGAAAACTGCAAATGGGTAATTGCGGCGGGCGCTGTCGTTATAATGGGCGCGCTGCTTAAAAAAGCGGTAAAACAAAACGACGCCTATCAGAAATTCGGCTACTTCGCTTTCGGTACGATTATCGCGATGTTCGCGTTCCATGTCATAGTTCCAACTATTGTCGAGTCCGGGAAAGCCCCGGTTGGGCGATTGGAAAAATTCAAAAATAAAATTGACGATAAAACCATTCTGGTTTCCTATAAAAACCTGATCAGCGCGGTGTGCTGGACCTTCAAACGGGATGACGTTTACCTTTATCACAAGGCCGGGGAGCTTTCCTACGGTCTGGAGCGCAAAGATTCCGCGCACCGTCTTCTCGATAATGAAAACTTCCGCAAGATGGTCGGAAACCCAAACAATCATGTGATAATCATCATGGATTCCAGGAAGCGCCGCAAAGAGCTTCCGGACTTTGAAAAGGGATTCTGGGACGGGGAAATCTTTGTCAAGGAATACAACGCGAAATGAAGAAATATTATATCGGATTAATCCTTCTTTATGTTCTGGTCTATATCCTGCCGCTCGGCGGCAGGCCGATGCTGACCCCGGATGAATTCCGCTATGGGGAAATTCCGCGCGAGATGCTGGAAACCGGAAACTGGACGGCGCCGAAACTTATCGGCGTGCGTTACTTTGAAAAACCGGTGATGGGATACTGGCTTAACGCCCTTTCAATAATGGCGTTCGGAGAAAACGCCTTCGCCGTCCGTTTTGCATCGGCGTTATCCACCGGGCTGGCGGCGCTGATGTTATTCTTTCTGGTATTGAAATTTCACCGGGACCCGGAAGAGGCGCTTTTAGCCGCCGGGCTTTTCCTTTCATTCGGAATGGTTTTCGGGGTTGGCACCTTTGCGGTGCTGGATGCCCCGACAATGTTTTTCATAAGCGGTACCTTGATAAGTTTTTATTGGGGGTGCGAACAGGAAAAATGGGGTTGGCGCAAAATTACGGCTTTGGCCGTCGCCGGTATTTTTGCCGGGTTTGCTTTCTTGACCAAGGGTTTCCTCGCTTTTGCGGTACCGGCGGTAACTGTAATTCCTTACCTGATCTGGACGAAACGCTGGAAACAGATATTCACACTGCCTTGGATTCCGCTGGCATTTACCGTGATCGTATCCTTGCCTTGGGCTCTCATGATCCACCGTCAGGAACCTGGTTTCTGGAACTATTTTTTCTGGGACGAACACGTGAAACGCTTTCTGGACAGCGCCGGAACCCATCATCCGGAACCGTTTTATTTTTATATTCCGTTTTTGTTTCTCGGAGCCCTGCCTTTGCTGTTGTTTATACCGGGGGCGTTTGTGGCTTTCAGGAAAAGGTTCAACGACCTTATACAGGATAAATTGATTAAATTCGCGTTTTGCTGGCTGGTGTTTCCGTTTTTGTTCTTCTCGGCGTGCCGCGGTAAACTGCCGACTTACATTCTGCCGTGTTTCATGCCGTTCGCCGTTTTATTCAGCCGCGGCCTGATAGAATATTTCCGGGCCGGGAAAACTAAAATTTTTGACGTCACGGCCCGTATACTTATCGTTTTGGCGCCTGTCGGGGCGTTCGGTTTTGCCGTTGTCCAGATTATTGCCGATTGCGGCGTTTTCAGGGGAATGTACGCTCCGGAAGAACGCTGGAAATGGATTTTGGCGGGCTGTGCTGTCGCGTTGCTGGTTATTTGCCTGTATAAAATGTCCAAGGCAAAAGCTTACCGGACGAAGGCCGCTTTTCTGCTTGCCGGCCCCGCGATGGTAATGGCCGTTTCATTTTTCATAATCCCGGAGCGTTACCTGAGCGGTAAGGCGCAGGGGCTTTTCCTGGAGCAGTTCAAGGAACGGGTAAAGCCCGGAATGACAATTATCGCGCATCCGAACGTAATGCACGCCGCGGCCTGGGAATTCAGGAATAAGGATATATTATTTTATACTCACGGCGGAGAGCTGGAAATGGGATTGAAGTATAAGGATTCGAAAAAACGGCTGATCTCACGCCGGGAATTATCTGGACTTATTAAGAAAGGTCCTCCGGGAAAGATCATATTTATAATGCGCGGCGATTTCAGGGAAGACATCCCGGAAGGAGCTGAAGCGGTTTTTGAAAAATACGACCATGAAATAATGTTTTCCAATTTCTAACGAGGGGAAAAATTTGACGAAACAACTCTTTTTTAAAAGATTCCTGGCGAATCCTGGGCTTATAGGGGCTCTTTGTCCGTCGTCTCCGGCGTTGTGCCGGGAAATGATTGTCGGGATCAATATCGAATGTGCGGAAGCCGTAATTGAATTGGGTCCCGGAACGGGCGCAATTACCGACGAAATACTAACCAGTCTTCGTTTCGGAGCGAAATTTATTGCGGTCGAACTGGATCATAAAATGTATGAAGACCTGAAAAAAACCCGTCCGCATGTGCATATTGTTAATGACAGCGCGGAAAATCTCCCGGAAATCATGAAAAATGCCGAAGTAAAACATCTTAACGCGGTTATTTCCGGCCTGCCGTGGGCGGCTTTTCCCGCAAAACTCCAGAAGGCAATTTTGGGAACGATTATCGAATCTCTTGCCCCGGACGGCTATTTTACCACTTTCGCGTATTTGCAGGGGCTTTTGCTGCCGGCGGGGCAGCGTTTCAGGAAATTGCTGAAAAACTCGTTTCGGGAAGTAAATGTTTCCCGTGTTGTCTGGCAGAACGTTCCTCCCGCGATAGTTTACCGTTGCCGGAAGTAAAAGGAAAAACATGTTAGCGAAAACCTGGTCAGCCGCAATTAGCGGAATTAACGCTTTCCCTGTTGAGGTGGAGGTTCACGCCACGAAAAAGGGCGAGCAGACCTTCGTTTCAATTGTCGGTTTGCCGGATGCCGCGGTCAAAGAAAGCAAGGACAGGGTGCGTTCAGCGTTGCATTCGTCGGGCTTTCCTCATCCGCGCGGCGCGACCCTGGTGAATCTCGCGCCCGCCGGATTAAAAAAAGAGGGCGCCGCTTTTGATTTGCCGATAGCCTTGGGCATGCTGGCCGCAACCGGGATCATTGAACGGCAGCTTCTTTCACGTGCCGCCATAATTGGAGAACTCGCGTTGGACGGTTCTGTGCGCCCGGTGCGCGGCGCATTGCCTGTCGCAATTGAGATCAGCGCGAAAAACGAGATAGATACTTTGCTGGTTCCCTACAAAAATGCGGAAGAAGCGGCTCTGGCGGCGGGAGATTTTCCGGTTATTCCGATTCATAATTTAAGGGACGCCGTAGCGTTTTTTACGGAAGGGGATATTTTCCCTTACAAAGCCAGTCTCCAGGACTATATCCGCAGCCATCATAATGAGCTCCCCGATTTCAACGAGGTAAAAGGGCAGGCCGTTGCCCGTCGCGCCGCGGAAATAGCCGCCGCCGGCGGTCATAACAGTTTGATGATCGGTCCGCCGGGAACCGGCAAAAGCATGATCGCGAAACGCCTGCCCGGCATACTGCCGCCAATGACCCTGGATGAAACGCTGGAGACCAGCCGTATCCACAGCGTGCTCGGCATGCTTTCGAACGGCGAACCGTTATTGAACCGCCGTCCTTTTCGCGCGCCGCATCATACCATCAGCGACGTCGGATTGATTGGCGGCGGCGGGAATCCCACACCGGGAGAAATAAGCCTGGCGCACAACGGGGTTTTATTTCTGGATGAACTTCCCGAATTTAAACGCAATGTGCTTGAAGTCCTGCGCCAGCCTATGGAGGACGGGGTGGTGAACATAACCAGGGCGGCCGGAAGTTGCAGCTTCCCCGCGAATTTCATGCTGGTTGCGGCAATGAATCCATGCCCATGCGGTTTGGAAAACCCAGCTTTGGGCTGTCGCTGCAAACCCGACGAAAAACGGCGTTACCGGAATAAAATTTCCGGGCCGCTGCTGGACCGGATAGATTTGCATGTGGAAGTAAACCGCCTGTCGCATGAAGAACTGCTGGCCGCGCCCGACGGGGAAAACAGCCAATCCATTCTCGAACGGGTTATAGCCGCCCGTGAAATCCAGCGGGAACGCTTTAAAACCCAAAAGTTCCACTGTAATGCCGGGATGTCGGGAAAAGATTTGCAGAAATTCTGTAAACTTGAACGCCAAAGCCAACTACTGCTTCGGCACGCGATCACGAATTTCAATTTGAGCCCCAGGGCTTACGACCGCATCCTGAAAGTTGCCAGGACAATTGCCGACCTGGCCGGGCGGGAACAAATCAGCGAAGACCATCTGTTTGAGGCGATAAGCTATCGTTCTTACGACCGTACCGACTGGTAACTGAAGATCGCCGGTTTTTATTTCCCTGGAGAGGGAAAATATATTAATTTTGTTGATTTTCTTGTTATTCTATTGTATTTTCGTTATCTGTAAGCTTTTATATGTTATCGTCAGTCGTGTTTTATTTCTGCAATTATTATTTCTGTTTGCGATTGGTTAGCAAAGGAATTCTTAGATATGAGGAAAAATTACCATCTGCAATCAGCGTTTCTACACTTTTCCAGGAATGTATTTGTCAATGATTTTGATAATGACATTAACCGGCAGTTATTTCTGGGTTTTTTTAGGTTGTCATACATTTCAGTAGAACAAAACAGCAACTTTTTTTCACACACTCATAGCTCTTTTGAAATTGTGGTGCCGTATGATAAAACATATGAATGTGTTTTGAATAATAACAAACTTACGATCAACCCCGGACAAGCTGTTCTCATCCAGCCTGACGACCGCCATGAGGACTTCTATTCGGCGGGAGGCAAGTTAGTATTTTTCCAGTTTTCAATCCTGAACGCTTTCAGTAAGCTGGAAGTGAAAAGCATCTTCGATAAAAAAAGCGTTCCCTCGCATCGAATTATTGATATCGCACCGGATTCCATGACGGAGAAAATAGTTGAATTAATCCTAAAACATGAAAAAAAAAGCGAATATCAATTACTGGCGTTAGGCAAATTATGCGAAGTATTCTTCTGGAACTTGATAGATTCCGTCCCGGAATCATTTTTCAATGCGGATTTCCTGAAAATAATAAAGCGGAATGCCTTATTTAAAAAAATTGAAGAATATTTTCTTGCCCACAGCAACCAGAAACTTAATATCAGCGCCTTTGCGAAGGAACTCGGAATAAGCAGAAGGGCGTTGGAAAATAAATTTTATAATTTATTCGGAAACAGCCCGTCGAATATGTTCATGACCATGAAAATGAATACGGCGTCCGGTATGCTGAAATCAGGGATGAGCGTCAAGGAAACAGCCGAAAAGCTTGGCTTTACCGATCAATTCTATTTTTCCACCGTCTTTAAACGTATTATGGGCTGTCCGCCTTCGAAAATACTAAAGAAATAATTTTGCGCAATCTCAAATGTGTTTTGCGCAATTTCCCATTCCAAATACAGAATTCCTGTAGTATTATATTACATAAATGAGTATAATATTACATTTTAAAGGTAATACCGGTTCCTTAAATGAAAGCAAATAACAGATACAGGAGGCTGAGAGCATGAAAATTTTTCCCGGAGCTTGTATTATGATTATTTTAAACCTGCTGTTATGCAGTCAGGGTAATGCCGCAGGCCCGGAAAACGATGAATCCCTGCTTCTGTACCTGAAAATGAACGAGGGCAAGGGAAGCATCCTGCATGACAGTTCCGGTTATCATAATCATGCTAAAAGTCATCACGGTCAATGGGAGGCCGACAAGACGATTAATGCCGCCGCAATGGTGTTTGACGGCAAGTTCGCTTATTGTTTCTTCAATACCGTTATTCCCGGTCAAAGTGTGGAACTATGGTTTATGCCGCTGGAAAAAAGCCGGAGAAATGCTTATTTGATTCACGCCGCAGGCAAAATCTGGTCTTCCCGTGCCAGCCGCTTCCGTTATGGAATATTTTTAGATAAAAACCTGATCTTAAAGGCAATAATCGGCGGCAACCACAGTCCCCGGGACGTATCGGTCTACAAAACTCTTCAGAGCCGTACCGGCGTTACTCTCAGGAAATGGCACCATTGCGCGCTTGTACTGCAAAAAGA
>JBAYCO010000042.1:0-14235 GCA_041668685.1 Victivallaceae bacterium
AAAAATGGTACAGCACTCGACTTTTTTAACGAAAAGGTCTAAGTTGAACGGCAGAATGCAAGTTATTGATAGATAAGAGCTTAACTTGTGGGAAACGGTTTTAATAAACTGTTTTTAAAATGGCTTCCAATTTAAAAATTCCTTGGTATCCCGCTCCGAAAACCGGAGAATCTGACTTCGGATAAACATGGATAACAGCTCAAACGGAATCCTGAAGGGGAAAAATACTCGCGTTCAAAACTTCGTACTCACTGCAGGGCGTTTTATGCTGAACTTATCAGAAACTTCGAGAAGTTTTTGGACTTGTTCCTCATTCAGAACTGAAACATTACCGAGATTGCGGGCGTGATATATAACCTTCGCGGAATGTTCGATTTTTTCAATTTTGAAATATGCCTCCTCGACAGTTTTGCCAACAGTAAGGGTTCCATGTTTAGCCAATATTATAGCGTCATGCATTTTTATCAGGTCCTTAATTGATTCTGGAACTTCATCTGTTGTTGGAGTCGCATATGGAGCAGTAGGTATTGAACCGATAGTGAAAACAATTTCAGGCAATACCGCTTCAGTAAGAGAAATTCCAGCAACGGAAAAAGCTATTGCCATAGGCGCATGTGCATGGATTACTGCATTTACATCATCGCGCATATTATATACAGTTGTATGAAGTTTATTTTCAGAAGAAGGCTTGAGTTTTCCGGTGCTTTTTTCGCCTTTTGAATTTATAACAATAAGATCGTCTTCCGTAATAAAACCTTTGCAAATTCCGCTCGGGGTTGTAATTATCCGGTCAGCTCCTACTTTCGCGCTCACATTCCCATCATAAGCCGTGATAAATTCTTTTTCATAAAGCCGGTGACAGATTTTAACAATATCTTTTCTTGTTTGACTTTCGCTGATCATTTTTCCTCAATCCTATTTAGAATTCCAGTAATGTTCGAACGGCTTCCGATGTCCTTATCGAAGTACACTTTTGCATCAACAATAAATCTCAGTCGCCGGTAATTTGACAATATTTCTGATAAGCTTCATCCCAGACGGCGCAATCCGCCGGCTCAAATCGGCTTAATTCGAATGAGTCGGCAATAATCCGTCTGCCCTCAGCAACGGAGCTGATTTCCCCGAGTCCTTTCATCTGCATAAGGAGGTTGCCGATTGCGGTGGCTTCAACGGGGCCGGCGATAACCGGAATCCCCGTGGCGTTGGCAATCCATTGGCAAAGCATGATATTGTTGCAAGCGCCGCCGACCAAGTGGATAACATCGAATTTCTCTCCGGATACCTTTTCAAGTTTAATCATTGCGGTCTTGACTCGCATCGCCAGACTTTCATAACAGCACCTTGCAACCGCGCTTTGGGTTTGAGGAACTTTTTGACCGGTTTTCGCGCAAAATTGCGATACCGCTCCAGGCATATCCGGGACGACGGAGGCGAAGGCGGCATCGGCGGCATTAATAAAGCAACTGAAGGCTGGAGCTTTCAGACATTCGGAAACTGTTTCTTCCCACGAAATATGCCTTCCAGAGTCTTTCCTCCACTTCAACAGACATTGCTGAGCAACAAAAAGACCTGGGAAATAGGCAGCAATAAAATTTCGCCCGTCAACTGTCGCCGCATTGCTCAAACCGCTTTTAAATATTTTTTCATTGATAACTGGTTGGGGAGTCTCGATTCCGAACACTCCCCAAGTTCCCATGCTCACAAATGCCCATTTTTTATTTCGACCCACTGCCGGTACTCCGGCTACAGCGGAAGCCGTATCATGGGTGGCCGGGGCAATGACCGGAATTTCCGGAACTTGCAGAGTGTCCCGCACTTCTCTCCGGATATTGCCGATTTTTTCTCCGGGACAAATCAGTTCCGGCATGATGTTGATGGGAAGTTCAAGCGTACTGAATACCTTGTTCTCCCAGGTGTTCAGGGATTGATTCAAAAGACATGTGGTTGCGGCATTTGTGTACTCGATAAATGTCTCTCCCGTAAGGAAATAATTGATAAGATCAGGCATCATGAGAAATTTTGCGGCATTATCAATTTCCGTGCTTTTGTCCTTGACCAGCGCATAGAACAGGAACATTGTACTGATGGAATAAGGATGCCGACCAGTAAGGTCGAAAATTTCCTTACTTGAAATCCTGTCGAGTACTTCTTCGGCAACACTGTTCCGCCGGATATCCCGGTAATTCACGGGATTGGCAATGAGTTTGCCGGCTTTATCTATGAAACCACCGTCAACGCCCCAAGTGTCTATTCCGGCAGACACAATGTTCCTGGAGTCCCGGCAAGCCTTTTGGAGCCCTGCCGTAACCCCGTTATAAAGTTTTAATACATCCCAATAAAGAGTTCCGGCCGCCTCTACCGGGGTATTCTCAAAACGGTGTATTTCCTTGAAATCCAGTTTACCTCCGTTATACGAGCATATAATGGCGCGACCGGAACTGGCTCCGAGATCAAATATCAGATAATCCTGAATGTTCATAACAGAACTTTCTCCGCTTCAAATATCAAACATATTCCAGAGATTGTTCAGAATATCCAGATGATCTCCGGTGCGCATAATATCCTCAATATTCATCTCAATGAGCTTGTCGGCTATCGCGCAACATTTCTTGCAGACATTTACCGTATTTTCAAGCACTTTCCTGCCTTCATTGCGGTACGGATAAATATCGATGCAGAACCAGCCGTCATAATTCATTTTTTTCAGCCAGTAAAAAAATTCCACGTGTTCCCACACGGTTGCGCTGCCGGGCACCAGGTCATGATCCCAATCCCGGTAATTATCATTTATATGGATTTGCCGGAGACGTTTTTCCCGCATCGCCAGCACCGCGCTTTCGGCGGGGTTTTCCAGGGCGGCGAGACTGTGCCCGAAATCCAGAGTTATTCCCACATTGGGACGGTTTATCTTGTTTACCAGCATGAGCACTTTTCCCGTGTTGGCAAAATAATTGTTCGCCCGGGGTTCCTTGCATTTCGGCTCGATGCTTACCGGCAGATCCGGGTTGTATTCGGCAATTTCCAAGAGACATTCCTCGATATACTTCCAGGCGTCGTCGTAATGCCCCTGGAACGGATATTCGAAGCCGTCATGTCCCGGCCAGAGATTGACATCGGGAGCTCCGCACGCCACGGCGGCATCAATGGCTTTTTTAGTCTGTTCAATGGCGGCGCGTCTGATTTTAGGGTCGCGGCTGGAGAACGAACCGTGCTTGAATCTGGCCTCGGTATAGATATCTGTGTCAAGCGTGGCTATTTTCAGTCCGTGATTATCGACGACCATTTTTAATTCGGCCGGATCATCATACTGGCACGGCCAGCCGTAGGCTACACCGGTGATTCCCTCCAATGAAGCAATAAATTCCAATTGTTTTTCCAGTTCGTAGCCTTTATTGTAGCCGCCGGAAACAAAACGATCCCGCATTTGCATGAACGGCACAACGTTTGATGCCAGCTTAATGTCAATACTGCACATGATCATTTCTCCCGTTTATTCTAATTTGTAAGCTTTTTTAGCATTGTCGACCAGTATTTTCTGTTTGTCTTCGCTGTTGATATTTGAGAGAAATACTCTCGATAGATTTGCCCGCGGGTCAAGCATGGGATAATCGGACCCGAAGATCAGTTTTTCGGCCGGAACGGCTTTCAACATGGTCTCAATATATTCGAAACAGAATATGTCCCCGGCAAAATCCAGATAAACATTTTCATATTCATTCGCCATCCGGATCGCCTGTTCCCGTCCGGTGCCGCGCCCGCCGGCATGCGCCAGGACAAAGCGGACGGAAGGATATTTTTTTACATAACCTTCAAACCGTTCAGGCGTGGAAAAGGCCTGAACGGGATTGTAATCGGACACGCTCCAGCTATGAGTGAGCAAAGTAAGGTTGTTATCGGCGACAAAGCGCCAGGCGCGATCGTAAGCTTCGTCTTCCGGAGCGGTTTTATGCAGAGACGGATGAAGCTTCAAGCCCAGAAAAACCCGTTCTCCGACAAGCGGCGCAACCGTTTCCAGACATTTGTCCCCGTCGGCAGGGTCATATACGCCGAGATAAAATATCCTTCGGTCCGACCGCTCAAAATTTTCCACTGTTTTTTCAATTTTCCGTCTGGCGACATCGAAAACCGTCTCCGAACATATCGCATATTTTATCGCAAGTTTGTCCATGAGTTCAATTATGCTTTCCCAGTCCGGTTCCGGGGAATAATACATCCAGGAGGTTCCCGTATGGATATGGGCGTCGATTATAAAGGGTTCTCTCATGATTTTACTCCGTCGATGATTCGTTTCAGGTTGTCGCCGGCAATCATCTTCTTTTGATTTTCCCCGCAAGATGCGTCGAGCAGCATTCCAACCGGGACAAACGGATCCGCCACCGGCATGAAAGAACCGAAGATGAATCTCTCTGCGCCAAACTGCCCGACGGCGTAGTCAAGGAACCCGCCGCCGGCAAAATTGGAAATTTCAAGCAGGACATTTTTTCTTTCACGCATCAAAGGCATCAGGTTACGCATGTGATAAAGTATTTTTCGGATTTGCGTTTCCACGATAATATTCAAATCCGGAAAATCCCCGGCTAAGTCATAGAGCTCCTTCCATTCAAGTTCTGTGTGCCATACCATCAGCGGCATCGAACGCCCGATCAGAAATTTACACAGACTACCCAGGACAAATCCGGACATCATGAATTTATTGGTTTTTGGGAATACCCGGACGGCCTTTACCTTTGAAGGCATATCGCTCAATCCCGGCAACGGGCCGGGCTCCTCCGGAAACAGGGGAAGCCCTGTCCATATGGGATAAAAATTATTTTTCCCGGAGTCGAATTCTTCGGTCAGGAAACGGTTTCCGTCCTGTGCGGAAGCCGTTTTCCCGCTCCAGTGCGAAACCAGACCGCCGGTGATGAAATGTCTGTTTGTGGCTTCCTTTAAAACCGGAAAAGACATTGCGGACGCATTCGGAAACCCTTCCGGCTGACCAAGCCACATACTGGCGTCAAGAATATCAAGGGAAGCGGCAAGCCGCTTTTTTTCAGAACTTACTTCTTCTATTGTTTTTATTTCCATATTTCCCTCGGATTTATTTAATTAACCAAAGACTTCCCATTCCCGTTTTATCAGGCAAAACCTCGCGGAACCGGAACGAGGCAGAAAAAGCTTAGCGATTGGATGTTTCTGTTCACTCGCGATTCCCATAAGAATGGCAAAAATCGCCGCGTGTCCAATCAGCAACGTATTCTGCGATTCCGTTAAAATATATCTTAACGAAAGACGCTTAACCCGTTCGCGAAGTTCAATACCGCTTTCTCCGCCTGGAAAACCTTCATCACTTCCATCCAGAATATTCTGCATCCGGTTCAGAAAAAAATCAAGCAATTCCGGATCATGTTCTGATTTTCCTTCCAAACTTCCAATGTGTACTTCCAGCAAATCATCGTCCGTTTCAACAAGCAGTCCCAGGCTTTCGCTTAAAATTCCCGCCGTTTCCAGAGTTCTTCTTGACGGGCTGGACACAATTCGCCTGATCCCGGCTTGACGATAATATTCGGCTTTCCTGGAAATAGCTTCCTTGCCATTAGCAGTCAGGCCCGGCTCAAGCCTGCGGCAGGTGAAGCAGCCGCTGACGTTCGTCTCACTTTCTCCATGCCGTTGGAGAAAAACGGAACTACAGGCCGTTTCAACAATATTTGCTTCACAGATCATTAATATTCCACAAGCTCCTTTACTCCGGAAACAATATCATCAATTTGCGGAATATAAAATTTTTCCATCACTGGCGCAAACGGGGCGGGAGTGTTTGGCGCTGCTATGCGTTTTATCGGGGCGGAAAGGAGTTCCATCATCTCCTCCGCAAGCGTTGCGGCGATCTCTGCATATACTCCCGCATGCTTCGAGCACTCTTCCACAAAAATTACCCGACCGGTTTTTGCAACGGAAGCTTTCAGAGTTTCCCAGTCAAAAGGCACGAGGGAGCGCGCGTCTATGACTTCCGCTTCAATTCCCTCTTCCGCCAGTTTCGTTGCGGCGCGCAGGGCGTGATGCAGCATTAACAGATGGGAAACGATCGTTACATCGCCACCTTCACGCAATATAGCGGCTTTGCCGATCGGCACGGTATAATCCTCGTCCGGTATGTCGCCGGAAGCATCGACAGCCCCGCTTTCCGTCCTGGCTCCCTTTGAGCCGTAAAGGAGTTTATGTTCAAACATCAATACCGGGTCATCGCAACGAATTGCCGAGCGCAGCATGCCAAGCGCATCGTAAGCGTTCGAGGGAGCAATTATTTTTATGCCCGGAAGCGGCATGAAAAAAGCTTCCATCGACTGGGCATGCTGCGCCCCCCGGCCGGTAACCCCGACCGGCGCCCGCATCAGCAGCGGCACGGTTAGTTTGCCGCCGGACATGTAACGCATTTTGGCGATCTGGTTGGCCACCTGGTCCATGGCGCAAAACAGGAAATCCCCGTACTGGACATCGGCAATCGGCCGCATTCCCATCATGGCCGCGCCAAGCGCTGCTCCGAAAAGGCCGGCTTCGGAAATGGGGGTGTTTATCATCCGGTCGGCAAACTCTTCTTCAAGGCCAAGTGTAACCGTAAACGCTCCTCCCCAGCCGCCGGGAATAGCGATATCTTCGCCAATACAAAAAACGCGCTCATCCCGCCGCATTTCCTGCCGGATGCCCTCGCGTAAAGCTTCAGCTATAGTCATTCTTTTCATGATTTTCACTCCACAAACATGTCTTCAAGCGCGTCTTCGGGTTTCGGGTCGGGAGATAGCATTGCGTTTTCCACAGCGGCTTCTATTTCCGCATCCACCTCTTTGAGAATATCTTCGAGTTCCGTTCCCATAACAATACCTTCCCCGGTCAGATATCCGGCAAATCTTTTGATCGGTTCATTTGCCTTTGCGTCCCGCTTTTCCTGTTCAGGCTGGTATAGGGCAGGATCTCTCCGGGAATGGCCGGTAATGCGGTAGGTGTTCAGTTCCAGCAAGGTCGGCCCTTTACCCTCCCTGGCCCTCTCAACCGCCTGTCGCGCCGCTTCATAAACTGCCAGCGGATCATTGCCGTCAACGGTCAGCCCGGGAATGCCGTAAGCGGCGGCCCGTTCGGATATATTCTTCACCCTGAACACCTTTTCAACCGGCGTTGAAGCGCCGTAACGATTGTTTTCTATAACATAGATCACGGGCAGATCCCAGATGGAAGCCATATTTACGGCTTCGTGAAATACGCCTTCGTTCGCGGCGCCGTCTCCCATGAAGCACACGGCAACCCGTTTTTCCTTTCTCAGCTTGAAGGCGAGTCCGATCCCGGCGGCGATCGGAGTTCCGCCACCAACAATTGCAACCGCCGGGACAATTCCCCGTGCCAGGTCGCCCATATGCATTGAACCGCCTTTGCCTTTGCAACAGCCGATGGTTTTACCGAACAGTTCGGCCATCATTTCCCGAACCGGCAGGCCTTTGGCAATGCAGTGGCCGTGGGGCCGGTGGGTGCTGGTAATAACGTCATCTTCTTTCAGGGCGGCGCAAACCCCAACCGCCGTAGCTTCCTGCCCCTGGCATTGATGAATAGTGCCGGGCATTATGCCTTCAAGGAACAGGAATTTCACCCGTTCCTCAAACTGCCTGATCAATACCATTTTGCGGTACAAGTCAAGCAGAAATTTTTCGGAATAAGTTTTTTTCTTCATAGCTGCTCGATAAAGTTTTTAAGTTCTGTCAAAAATTCCGCCGCTTTTCTGCCGTTGATTATCCGGTGGTCAACGGAAAGGGTGGCAATCAGCGCCGGAACAAACTCAAGTTTGCCTTTCGCGTTGAGCCGCGGCTGTTCCCGGACCGTTCCGATTGCCAGTGCGGAACTTTGCCCCGGAGGAATTATGACCTGAAACGAAAATACCGGATACATGCCCAGATTGCTCAAAGTCATGGCTCCTCCGGCCATATCCGACAAAGTCAGCGCGCCTTTCCGCGCCGCTTCGACAAAGGCTTTTATCCTGAAATCGATGTCCCCGATGTCCGTCCCGGAAGCATTCCTGACCACCGGAGTATAAAGTTCTTCGCCCACGCCCAAGGCTATTCCGATGTCCGCGGGTTTGTCGACGGTAACCTTGCCCGCCGCATCCATATCGCTCCGGAAAGCGGGAAACTTTTTAATGATGTTTGCCGCGGCAAAAACAAAAACGGCATCAAAGGATACGTTATTCTTTTCCCGGAATTTTATTGCGGCCGCCATGTCGATTTCGGCCGTCAGGTTGACCGGCGGGATCTGCTGATGGCTCAGCGCGACCCGTTTGGCGACGGAGGCCTGGTTGGTGGAAAGTTTACCTGCTCCCTTTGGCCGTTTTCCCGCCGCGTTTTCAATATCTTCTTTAGTTATAGCTCCGTTCGGGCCGGAACCGCTAATGGTTTCAATGTCCGCTCCGAGTTTTTCCGCCAGATTTTTAAGCATCGGGGAAATCCGGATTCCGGCAACGTTCCTGTCCTTCTTAGGAGAAATTTTGTCAGGATCGCTTTCTTTTTCCGTTCCGGTTTCCCGGTCAATGGATCCGACAGTTTCGCCTGCCTTGCCGACCCGGGCTATAACAGCGCCCTGTTCGAGCTCGTCGTCTTCCCCGGCAAGAATTTCCAGGACAATGCCCTCGGCAATGGATTCAAGTTCATTTACCGCTTTATCCGTTTCGATATCGCAGATAACTTCGCCGCGTTTCACACTATCGCCGACTTTTTTATGCCAGGCGACCAGCCTGACCTGATCGGCCGTTGTTCCCATATCCGGAATTTTTATATCGGTAGCCATAGTGATTTTCTCCGGTTTCCTCATTCGAACTTCATCGGCTTGGGACGGAGATCCTCGCTTGCCCTCAGCCAGTGTGAACCGGGACGCCGGGGCATGCCCCATTTTTCAAGCGCATGGCGCAGTTCGATATTATCCTCGCGTCTGGCGAATTCAATGAACTGTTCATCGGTTTCCGTTTCCATGGCGCCCTTTATTGCCTGCTGCCACGATTTGGCTCCCGCCGTATAGCCATCGGGATGTCCGAGCATGCCGCCGCCGGCAGGAATTACGATATCCGAACCGTATTCACCGACAAGTATCGGCGCCGTTCCGGGATAAATACCGGCGCAGGGCATGGGCGCAGTGGGTTTGATATGCCCCCACGGAGCGAGTTTGACCTGGGCGGTACGAAGACCTTCCTCATGCGAAACCATCGGGATTGACGAATAGATCGTGGGAGTAAGCATGAGGTCGGCGCCGCAGAGACGGCAGAGCTTGCCGAATACCGGCCAGGCAATATGATGTTTCGCGGCGATCATGTGGGACGCGTGCATCATTACCGGGATATTTATTTCCGGATCACCGGTTATTTCCTTGAAGGATGAAAGCCCCTGCGAATAGGTGATAAGCAGTCCGTTCGCACCGAGTCTGACCGCCTCGCGGGCGCGCTCATGCACTTTGTTGGCCTCGTCGGTGATAGAACAGAGGTAGACAGGCATTTTCCCGGTTTTTTCCCTGGCCCGGTTAAGGGACTCCATCACATATTTAATGCGGTCGGTAAATTTGCAGTTGTAAGTGTCCGAGGTCATTTCATCGTCTTTGATCATATCGACGCCGCCTATCGCGGTTTCATAACACTGGGCCGCCGTCTGTTTCGGGGTCATGCCCATTTTAGGCTTGATTATATGTAACGAAAGCGGACGGCGTTCTTTGACGCCGATCATTTCCCGGAGCCCGGTAATACCATATTTGGGGCCTTTGAATTTTTCCAGAAGATCGTCGGGTATGGAAATGTCCATCAGCCGCAGGTTCTGGGAATACGCGAAGGCATTGCCGGCAATCGAGAGCAGCATCATGGGAAGATTCTCGATCCAGGCGTCGATGCTGATTGCGAACTGGATGACGGCTTCGGCGACATATTTGTCCTCATTCGGGATTTGAAAATATCCGACGAGTTTGCACGAAAGTGTGTCTCGGACTTCCAAGGTGTCTTCTTTTACTTTTTCCCAAGTGCCGGTGGAAGATTCCAGCGCGAGCGACTGGATCAGCGCAAGGTGATCCATGAACTCGACGCCTTCCTTGCGGTCTTTGAGATAATAAGTGGCAATGATATTTCGTTTCCGGTCAATTCCTTCAAGATTGGCATTAAAAATTTCAGGTTGGTAATAAGTACGCATTTTTGTTCCTTTGGTTTTTCGGGGATTCTTTAATTTCCGGTTTGAACTGTTTTAATCCGTTTTATGTTATTCTTATAGTTTTCTCCGCATAGGTGTTAAGTTTTTCTATATTTCCGAGATTTTTCACCAAACGTGCCGTAAGCAGATACAAGGTGTCAATTATGCAAAGCTGGGCATTGGTTGACGAAAGAGCGGCCGTATGTACTCTGCCTTCCTGGAATGAAGTGCAGAAAAATCGGTCGGATTCTTTGTCGACCGGCGAATTTTTGTAATTGGAAATGCCCAGGGTAAGCGCGCCGTTGCGTCTGGCCAGGTTCAGCGCTTCGACAGTTGTCCTTGTCCTTCCCGAGTGGGAAATACCCACTGCCACATCGCCTTTTTGAAGCTGCAGGACTTGCAGAAGCGTTTTATAGCTGTCGGTAGATGCTGAAGTTGCAAGGTTCAAGTGAGAAAACCGCAGAGCCGCCAGCTCGGCGACATTGCCGGAGGCGCCGGTACCCAGAAACAGGATACGTTTACTTTGGGCCAGTGCTTTTGCCGCTTTTATTACCTGGTCGTAATCAAGGAGCTTTTGGGTTTCTCTTAGGCTTTCGATCGTCCCGCAGAACACTTTGTCCGCAATTTTCCTGCCGCTGTCGGAGGGTTTGATTGCCTGGTAAATCTCCTGCAGGGGACCTGCCGCCTCACGGGCGAGATCGATTTTAAAATTTTTAAGATTGCCGTATTCCAGTTTTTTGGCAAAACGGCTCACCGAGGCGACGCTTATTCCGACAGCCGCGGCAAGTTCATGTACTGAAATCAACGGTACTTTGTCCGCGTTATCGAGAATGTAGTCAGCTATCTGGCGTTCCCCGGGAGAAAAGTCATGATATTGCGATTTGATTTTTACCAGTGCGTTCGGCATAAAACCTCATGTAATATTTTTTCATAAATATATACTATATATTGTAACTTTGTTTTATAAAAATGTCAAGCTTTGTTTTGAAAAAATAAATTAATTTTTAAAAATAGTGAAATAAAGTTACTTATTTCTATTGACAAATATTTTTTATCGTTGTATATTCTATTTAGATAGAATGAAACAAAGTAACGGAATCGCATTATGTTAAATGGTGTTTTCAGTCAAATAGACGCGGCATGCAGGAATCTGCCCGTTGCTGAAAAGAAAATTGCGGGATATATCCTCGACCATGTTGAGGCCGTACCTTTCATGTCCATCTATAAGCTGGCAGAAAAAGTACAGGTTAGTTCCGCCTCGGTAAGCCGTTTGGCCATCTCATTGGGATACAAAAACTTCAAGGATCTCAAAATTGCCTTGGCCCGGGACTCCGCTCCAGTCTCAACATCATCGGAGTTTTACGAAGAAATAAAGAAAAACGACAGCGATAAAAGTATAATAAACAAAGTTTTTGCGGGCAATGTAAAAAGCATAACCGACACGGTAAAAAACATTGACCATGAAAAGCTCATTGAGGTGGCAGGGAATATACTCAAGTGCGAAAGGCTGCTCTTCTTCGGCATGGGAAGTTCGGGCAATATTGCACGGGAGGCGGCAATGAGTTTTTTCGAACTGGACATCCAGGCTGAAGCGTACCGGGACCCTTATGAAATACTGATTCAGGCCATGCGTACCGATAAAAAGACTGTGGTGATAGGGATATCGCATACCGGTGAAACCGATGTTACGGTAGAGGCTTTGAAAATCAGCCGCCCCCTGAGCATGCTTTCGGTGGGGATTACCAACGTCAGAAAGAGCTCGCTGGAAAAGTATTCCGATATTTGCCTGTTAACGACGGTACCCCGGAGACGCATCGAAGTTGCGGGGATATCATCACAGATTGCCCAGTTGTCTGTTATCAGCGTCATTTTCTTTCTCGTTGCCGCGCACCAGAAAAATCGCTGGGATATTAAAGCACTTGATACGGTTACCAGAGCCAAACTCAAAAGAAAAAAGTAAAGTCTTAAAATAACCATCACAACCAAGGTGATATATGGATAAAATGCTTGAACAGATTTATGGAATGACTTCCAAGGATTTCAACGAGTGTGCAAAACACGTAATGCTCGGCGGCGGAACCCGCGGGGGGCCGGTATTGACTGAAGCGCGCGGGGTACGGGTTATCGATCAGGACGGCAAATCTTATATCGACTGTACTTCCCAGAGCTGGGCGGTATATGCCGGTTTCAACAATCCGGAAATCAGGCAGGTCATAATCAAACATCTGGAGAAACTTACTCACGTCCATCAGGGCTTTGACACTCCGAGCCGCTATTATCTGGCAAAGAAACTGGCCGAAGTCATGCCCGGAGACCTCAACCGGGTTTCGTTCACCGTCGGCGGCGGGCCAGCGATTGAAGCGGCGATGAAAATAGCCTACAAAAACACGCAGCCATCCAGGGATTTCATCTGCCTTTACGACAGTTATCATGGCACCACCCTGGGAACCATGGGCGCATCATGGATTTCAACCGGAGCTTCGGGGAAACTGGCCGGAGGGAGCCGGTTCCTCGGCTTGACCCGAACGTTCGTAAGAGTGCCGAACCCTTACTGCTACCGCTGCCCGCTCGGGCTGAAAAAAGAAAATTGCGGCATGGCCTGTGCGAAGCTGCTTGAGTTGACGATCGAGCGGGGTATTGCCGGTAACGCGGCCGGATTCATAATCGAACCGATCCAGGCCAGCGGCGGCCAGATCATTCCGCCAAAGGATTATTTCAGGGAAATAAGAAGAATATGCGATAAATTCAATGTTCCACTCATTTTTGATGAAATCCAGACCTATGGCCGGATCGGGGAATTCTCGGCCGGATATTATTTTGATGTAATACCCGATATGATCGTCCTCGGTAAAGGGCTCGGCGCCGGGCTTCCCATCGCCGGAGTAGTGATTTCGGAAAAATATGCGGGTTTTGAACCTGATGCGGAAGAGCTTCATACCTTTGCCAACAACTCACTCTCGCAGGTTGCGGCGGCCAAACTTCTCCACCTGCTTCAGGACGGACTTATGGACAACGCGAAAGCAATGGGTTCATTCCTCAAACAGGGGCTTATTGAACTGCAAAAGGAATTTCCCGAAATCGGCGACATCAGGCAGGCCGGAATGCATATCGGTGTGGAACTGGTCAAAGACCCCGAAAGCAAGGAAGCTTTGGATGCCGAAGGAGCTGAAATCCGTTCGGCAGCCATGAAGCTGGGAATAATCCTCGGTACCGCCGGCTTCAGGAAAAATATACTAAAAATCAAACCGCCGCTGAGTATCAACCGGGAGGAATGTTCCGAAATACTCGACGTATTCGGCAAAGCGCTCAAAAAGGTTTTGAGGAAATAGAAGTTCATTGGAGAACAGAAAATGCTTAACATAGATTTAACCGGCAGAATCGCGTTGGTTATCGGCGGCAGCCGTGGAATCGGCAGTTGTATAACCGAACTTTGCTGTAAAGCAGGGGCTCTCACGTATTTTACCCACACGGAAAGAAGCGTGAAGGAGGCGCAGGCGCTCTCCGAAAAAGCCGCTGCCGATAACGGCAAAGCCATCGGCAGAATCCTTGACGCCTGTGATTCGGAAAAAACAAAAGAGCTCGTTGACGGTATTGCCGAACAACACGGAGCATTGGATATTCTCGTGGTCAATGTGGGCAAAAATCTTGCCAGGCCCTCAGAGGAAATTACCGATGAAGAATGGCGGGAGTTTATCGACATAAATCTGACTTCCGCGTTTTACGCTCAGAGGGCAGTGTTGCCGCACATGGTAAAAAACCATTACGGAAAAATCATTTTCATCGGTTCTTCCGCCTTCTATAACGGCGGGGGCGGCGCTATTGATTATGCCGCCGCCAAAGCGGGCATTCACGGCATGGTGGTATACCTCGCCAAGGAATACGCCCGGAAAGGAATAAGGACCAATGCCATCCATCCGGCTGTAATTGTAACCGATTTGCTGAAAAAGCGTTATGATACGGAAGAAAAACTTACCTCATTGCGTTCTCAAATCCCGGTCGGCAGACTCGGTAGGCCCGAAGATATAGCCGGAATGGCGGTGTATCTTGCCAGTGAGTGGGG